>NZ_JBSHBN010000060.1:0-49494 GCF_053612025.1 Kitasatospora sp. NPDC054768 | reverse complement strand
CCACAGCTCCATGGCCGCGGCGCTGCGGGTGTTGCCCATCTTCCGGGCGAGTTCGGGCACCGACGGGTCGGTGAGGGTGCAGATCACCTCGTTGTCGGCCGGCAGCCGCTTGCGGGTGACGCCGCTCGCGACCATGTTGACGTCGCAGAGGATGGGCGCACCGGCGTGCAGCGCGGCGCGCGCGGAGGCGACCACACCGGGCGAGTACACCAGGTCCTCGACCAGGTCGACCATCCCGCAGGCGTGGATCATCCGCACCGCGACCTGGGAGACGTCCGCCGGAAGGGCGGCCAGATCGGCCTCCGCGCGGATGGTGGCAAAGGACTGGCGGTAGATGGACGCGCCGTCCTTCTCGTACTCGATCACTTCGTGGTCCTCCTGGCCTCGGCGACCGCCTCGGCCATCTCCTCGTTCGTCACGT
The DNA here is from genome assembly GCF_053612025.1 of Kitasatospora sp. NPDC054768. Classification (NCBI taxonomy): domain Bacteria; kingdom Bacillati; phylum Actinomycetota; class Actinomycetes; order Kitasatosporales; family Streptomycetaceae; genus Kitasatospora; species Kitasatospora sp. NPDC054768. Next base: position 49,073 of record NZ_JBSHBN010000060.1, on the reverse strand, counting down.
CGACGCCCGTCGCGTCCTTGACGTCCGCCGCATCGGCAGCCGTCGCACCGGCTCCCGCGGCGTTCACCGTCACCCGATAGCCGCGCCCTGTGGCGAGCACGTCCACCCAGCGCCCGGCCGGGTGGCCGCAGCGCCGTTCACAGCCCGACCAGTGGACGGGCAGCACACCTGTGGGCCCGGCACCGACCCCCACCACGAGACCCGCCCCCGCAGCGGCACCGGCGTCCAACGCGGCACCGACTGCCGCAGCGGCACCGGAGTCCAACGCCCGGGCCGCGTCCGAGCGGACGTCGGCCAGCGACTTGGCGCAGCCCGGCAGCCCGGTGCAGGCGGTGGCCCGCTCCCAGGCCGAGCCGGGCTCGGTGCGAAAGCCCGCCGCGGCGAGAGCCGGCAACCGGTCGGCCGGAGCGCCGGGCAGCACCGCTCCGCGCCAGGGGGTCAGTCGCAGTTCGCCGGCCGAGGCGGCGACCAGCGTCCGCCACTGCCCGGCGCCCGCCCGGCCGAAGCGCAGTCCCACCGAGAGCCCGCCGGGCAGCGCGCCGACGGCGGGCGCGGCACCGGCGAAGGCGGGCAGCGGAACCGGGCCGGCCGGCAGCAGGTCGGGGGCCTCGCGCAGGTGCCAGGCCTTGCGCCCGTTGGTCCGCAGCGCCGCCAGGAAGGAGCGGGCCGCGTCCAGCACGGCCGTCACCTCCTGCCCGGCCTCGACCGGGTGTCCGTGGTCGGCTCGCCCGAGGCGCAGCAGCCGGGTGCCGTCCGGGCCTGCGATCAATGTCACATCGGCGTCGAGCGCGGCGACGTCGCCCCGCCCGTCGTCCAGCGCGAACAGGAACTTGCCGGAGAGCCCGGCCGCCCAGTCGCTCGCGCACAGTCGTGCGTCCAATTCCCGTACCCAGGCCTGTACATCGGCTCTGCCGGGGCCGCCTGCGGCGTCCAGTCCGGCCGCCGGCGAGGCGATGATGTTGCGGACCCGCTCGTGGGTGTCCGAGGGCAGCAGTCCGACGGCGCGCAGCCGGTCGGCGAGCTCGGCCGCGCAGTGCGGGGCCAGGCCGCGCAGCTGGACGTTGCCGCGCGAGGTGGTCTCCAGCTCACCGTCGCCGAGGACCTCGGCCGCCTCGGCCAGCGCGAGGGCCTGACGATCCGTCAGCAGCCCGCCGGGCAGGCGGATCCGGGCGAGGGCGCCGTCGTCGGCCGTATGCAGACGAAGCGCTCCGGGGCAGGCGTCCGCACGCCCCCGGTCGGGCACCTCCCGGTCGGGTCCTGCGGCGCCCGGCGCGGTGGCGTCGGGTGTCGGTGGCATGGCGGCGAGCATACAGATGATCCGATCGCTTGCCTCCGTCCGCTGCATCACACCCGGGCCGCACCTCGGTCGCACCCCGGCCGCACCCCGACCACCTCATCGGCTTCACCACCGGCCCCGCGCCCCGCTTCGACCCCGCTACACCCCCCCCCGCCTCGGCCCCGCTTCGTCGCGCTTCGGCCCCGCTTCGCCCCCGCTTCACCACCGCTTCACCGCCGCCTCGTTGTCGCCTCGCATGCCCGAACGTCCGAAAGCTCACCCTCCCCCAGGTCAGCCGTACCCCGTACGATGCTGACGGGCGGTCCCAGCGGGCCGCCCACACGCCAGCGACGGCGCAGGGGAGGAAACCGGTGCGAACCCGGTGCGGTCCCGCCACTGTGACCGCGGTTCACCGGTAGACCGGTCGGCCGCGGGAGCCAGGAACTCCTGCCGTCCTCCACCGGCCCGGGGCGCGGACCCCGAGGAAGGCAGACATGTTCCAGCGCTGTCGCATGCCCGCGCCCGCGTCCCCGGCCGCCATCACGGCCGTTCCGGCCGCCGCCACGACCACCCCGGTCGACCGCGCGGCCGCTCCGGCCACCTCTGCGGCCGACCCGGCCCAGATCCCGGCCGCCCTGGCCACCGACGAGGCCGGGAGGGCCTTCATATGATCCTGCTGCTGTCGACGTCCGACACCGACCTGCTCAGCGCCCGCGCTTCCGAGGGCCCGGTGCGCTACCGGCTCGGCAACCCGGCCCGACTCACCCCCGAGGACCTGCCCGCGCTGCTGGAGGGCACCGAGCTCGTCGTGGTCCGCCTGCTCGGCGGGCGCCGCGCCTGGCAGGAGGGCCTGGACACGCTGCTGGCCGGCCCCCGCCCGGTCATCGTGCTGACGGGTGAGCAGGCCCCCGACGCCCAGCTGATGGAGCTGTCCACCGTCCCGGCCGGCATCGCCGCCGAGGCGCACGCCTACCTGGCCCACGGCGGCGCGGCCAACCTGGCCGAGCTGGGCGCCTTCCTCTCCGACACCGTGCTGCTGACCGGTCACGGCTTCGCCCCGCCCGCCTCCGCCCCGGCCTGGGGCCCGCTGGAGCGCGAAGCCCGTACGACCGAGGGACCGACCGTCGCGGTGCTCTACTACCGCGCCCACCACATGAGCGGCAACACCGCCTTCGTGGAGACGCTCTGCCGAGCCGTCGAGGACCAGGGAGCCCGGGCCAAGGCCTACTACTGCGCCTCGCTGCGCGGCGCCGAGCCGGAGCTGCTGGCCGCGCTCGGCGAGGCCGACGCCATCGTCACCACCGTGCTCGCCGCCGGCGGCACCCGCCCGGCCGACGCCCAGGCCGGCGGGGACGAGGAGGCCTGGGACGCGGGCGCGCTGGCCGCCCTCGACCGGCCGATCCTCCAGGCGCTCTGCCTCACCTGGTCGCGCGCCCAGTGGGAGGCCAGCGACGACGGCCTGTCCCCGCTGGACACCGCCACCCAGATCGCCGTGCCGGAGTTCGACGGCCGCCTGATCAGCGTCCCGTTCTCCTTCAAGGAGCTGGACGAGGACGGCCTCACCGTCTACGCCGCCGACCCGGAGCGCGCCGCCCGGGTCGCCGGCACCGCCGTCAAGCACGCCCAGCTGCGGCACGTTCCGGCCGCCGAGCGCCGCCTCGCCCTGGTGCTGTCCGCGTACCCGACCAAGCACGCCCGGGTCGGCAACGCCGTCGGCCTGGACACCCCGGCCAGTGCGGTGCGGCTGCTGGAGCGGCTGCGCGCGGAGGGCATGGACCTCGGGAACGACCTCCCCTCGTTCGACGACGGCGAGGGCGGCCACGAGGGCGACGCGCTGATCCACGCCCTGATCGCGGCCGGCGGCTACGACCAGGACTGGCTCACCGAGGACCAGCTGGCCCGCAACCCGGTGCGCATCCCCGCGGCCGACTACCGCCGCTGGTACGCCACCCTCCCGCAGGGCCTGCGCGAGCAAGTCGAGGAGCACTGGGGCCCGGCCCCCGGCGAGCTGTACGTCGACCGCTCGCAGAACCCGGACGGCGACATCGTGCTGGCCGCGATCCGCTCCGGGAACCTGCTCGTGCTGATCCAGCCGCCGCGCGGCTTCGGCGAGAACCCGGTCGCCATCTACCACGACCCCGACCTGCCGCCGAGCCACCACTACCTGGCCGCCTACCGCTGGATCGAGGCCGCCCAGGAGGACGGCGGCTTCGGCGCCCACGCGGTGATCCACCTCGGCAAGCACGGCAACCTGGAGTGGCTGCCCGGCAAGACCGCCGCGCTGTCCGCCGAGTGCGGCCCGGACGCCGTCCTCGGCGACCTGCCGCTGGTCTACCCCTTCCTGGTCAACGACCCGGGCGAGGGCACCCAGGCCAAGCGCCGCGCCCACGCCACGCTCGTCGACCACCTCGTCCCGCCGATGGCCCGCGCCGACTCCTACGGCGACATCGCGCGCCTGGAGCAGCTGCTGGACGAGCACTCCAACATCGCCGCGATGGACCCGGCCAAGCTGCCGGCGATCCGCGCCCAGATCTGGACCCTGATCCAGGCCGCCAAGCTCGACCACGACCTCGGCCTGGACGAGCGCCCCGAGGACGACGGCTTCGACGACTTCCTGCTGCACGTCGACGGCTGGCTCTGCGAGGTCAAGGACGCCCAGATCCGCGACGGTCTGCACGTCCTCGGCCAGGCTCCGGCCGGCACCGACCGGGTCAACATCGTGCTCGCCATCCTGCGCGCCCGGCAGATCTGGGGCGGCGTCAGCGCCCTGCCCGGCCTGCGCGAGGCGCTCGGCCTGGACGAGGCGGCGCTCACCCTCGGCGCCACCGACGCGGCCGAGGCCAAGGCGCGCGCCCTGGTCGAAGCCATGGAGGCGGAGGACTGGGCGCCCGAGGCGGTCGAGAAGGTCACCGCCGAGCTGCCGGAGACCGTCCAGGAGGCCGTCCGCAAGGTGCTGGACTTCGCCGCCACCCAGGTGGTGCCGCGGCTGTCCGCCACCACCGACGAGCTGGACGCCGTGCTGCACGCGCTCCAGGGTGGCTTCGTCCCGGCCGGCCCGTCCGGCTCGCCGCTGCGCGGCCTGGTCAACGTGCTGCCGACCGGCCGCAACTTCTACTCCGTCGACCCGAAGGCCGTCCCCAGCAAGCTCGCCTGGGAGACCGGCCAGGCCCTCGCCACCTCGCTGGTCGAGCGGTACACCGCCGACAACGACGGCGCCTACCCGCCCTCGGTCGGGCTCTCGCTCTGGGGCACCAGCGCGATGCGCACGGCCGGCGACGACATCGCCGAGGCCTTCGCCCTGCTCGGCGTGCGCCCGGTCTGGGACGACGCCTCGCGCCGGGTCACCGGCCTGGAGCCGATCCCGCTGGAGGAGCTGGGCCGCCCGCGCATCGATGTCACGCTGCGCATCTCCGGCTTCTTCCGGGACGCCTTCCCGCACGTCGTCGCCCTGCTGGACGACGCGGTGCGCCTGGCCGCCGCCCAGGAGGAGTCCCCCGAGTCGAACTACGTGCGCGCCCACGTCCAGGCCGACCTCGCCGTGCACGGCGACGAGCGCAAGGCCACCGTCCGGGTCTTCGGCTCCCGCCCGGGCACGTACGGGGCGGGCCTGCTGCAGCTGATCGACAGCCGGGACTGGCGCACCGACGCCGACCTGGCCGAGGTGTACACGGTCTGGGGCGGCTACGCGTACGGCCGCGGGCTGGACGGGCGCCCGGCGCGCGAGGAGATGGAGACCGCGTACAAGCGGATCACCGTCGCCGCGAAGAACACCGACACCCGTGAGCACGACATCGCCGACTCGGACGACTACTTCCAGTACCACGGCGGCATGGTGGCCACCGTGCGCGCCCTCACCGGCAAGGCGCCGACCGCCTACATCGGCGACTCGACCCGCCCGGAGACGGTCCGCACCCGCACCCTGACCGAGGAGGCCGCCCGCGTCTTCCGCGCCCGGGTGGTCAACCCGCGCTGGATCGAGGCGATGCGCCGCCACGGCTACAAGGGCGCCTTCGAGATGGCCGCGACGGTGGACTACCTGTTCGGCTACGACGCCACCACGGGCGTGGTCGCGGACTGGATGTACGAGAAGCTGACCCAGGAGTACGTCCTCGACCCGGTCAACCGGGAGTTCCTCGCGGGCGCCAACCCGTGGGCGCTGCACGGGATCAGCGAGCGGCTGCTGGAGGCGGCGAGCCGCGGGCTGTGGGAGCAGCCGGACCCGCGGCTGATCGAGCAGCTGCAGGCCGCGTTCCTGGAGACCGAGGGTGACCTGGAGGGCGGCGAGGACTGACGCCCCGCTGAGCGGAGGCCGCCGGTGTCAGGACCGGCGGCCTTCGCGTTCCCACCACTGCGCTTCGAGGCGGGCCCGCCAGCGGTCGGCCTCCCCGGTCCGGCCGGCGGCGACCAGGACGTCCAGGTAGGTGGCCTGGAAGGCGAGACCGACGTGGTCGTCGTCGACGCGTCGTTCCACCAGCTTCAGCGCGTCGTCGTACCTCCCGGCGGTCAGCAGAATCCGGGCCAGGATCTCTGCGATGTACGCCCGGTCCGTCAACGGGCGCAGCTCCTGCTCCGCCTCGTCGAACTTCCCTTGGAGTGCCAGGGCCTGGGCGAGCCACTCCTTGACCTCGATGTCATCACTGCCCGACGACCGGGCGACCCGCTCGGCCTCGGCGAACCGGCCGGCCTTGACCAACGCCCTGGCACAGCCGGCCACGCAGAGGTTGTCGGTCGGGAAGAGCTCAGCGCCCCGCCGGTAGTACGGCAGAGCTTCCTCGGGACGGTTCAGGTAGTCGAGATAGCCCGCCACGGACCAGGCGTACAGCCCGTTGCCGGGGTCGAGCCGAAGGGCGTTCAGCATGTGTCCGAGCGACGCCTCGACGTCCCCGAGGTGGTCCTCCAGGTAATCGGCGACCGCTTCGGCCGCGTCCGCCGACTCCATGTCCACGCCCCGGAGCACCTTCAGAACAGCTGTGATCCCGCTGTCATTCGACTTGGCCAGAGCGCGCAGGTACAACACCGTCAACGGGCTCCGAGGGCTCCCTTCGAATTCCTTCTTCAGGAATTTCGCAGCTTCTTGAGGATTTCCGGAGTCGAGCATCCTCTCGGCGATGCGGTACGCAATGCGCTGCCTCCCCAGACCTGTTTCCGTCCCTTCCGACAGCCGATAGCGGCGACTGTCCGTGGGCGTCGCCCGGTCGGCTGGTTCCTCCGGGCGGTCCTCCTGAAGCCGAGCGGACTTCCAGGCGGCGCGGAACTCCTCCGGATCTCCCCCGAGCGCCTCCACGATCAGCTCCAGCGCGCCCCACCGGGGCAGGCGCTTGCCGGTCAGCGCCTGGTGGACGGTGCTGTGGCTCACCGCGCCGGCGGTCCCGGCGGCGATCCGGCGGGTGCTGGGCTCGCCGGCGTTGAGGTGCAGCTCACGAAGTCGCACGGTCAGGTCGGCGAGCGCTCCACCATTTTGCACGTATTGCCCCCTTTTTCCGTAATCCCTCGTAAAACGTTACACCACTCCCGTCCCGCCGGGTCCCGCCACGTATCACTCGGTAACGCTTTGCCCGGCCCCGTATTCGACACGTCCCGGTACACCAGATTTGAAGCATGACGACGAACACCGAAACCAGCACGGCCGGGAACGGGAAACTCCACGAGCGCATCAAAGTCGCGATCAGCCTCCTTTCCGCGGCCAATCTCCTCACGCAGGTGATTTCGGGGGTGATCCAGTTGTTCCGATGATTCGCCTGTCCGCCGATCCGCGTCGGCCTCGTGTGCGGCCATCTGGCACCGAGGGCGGTCCGAGCGGACAATACGGGGCATGTCGCGCCGCACCGCTCCCACCAGCCCTGCTCCGACCACGACGACCACGACCCCCACCGAGGGGCGGGAGCCGCACGCGCCGCACCGGTACCGGGGGCGGATCGGTGCGCTGGCGGCCGGAGCGGTTCCGGTGCTCGCCTTCCCCGAACCCGGGCAGGCGTGGCTGGCGTGGATCGCGCTGGTGCCCGGGCTGCTGCTGATGCAGCGGGCGCCGTCGGGCCGGGAGGCGGCGGTGCGCGGCTGGTGGTTCGGGGCGGGGTTCATCCTCGCGGCGATGTCCTGGCTGGTCCCGTCCATCGGGCCGGGGCTGCCGGTGCTCGCGGTGCTGCTCGGGGCGCTCCAGAGCGGCGTCGGGTACACCGTGCACCGGCTGCTGCACCCCCGGCTCTCCGCCCGGCGGGCGCTCCTGGCGCTCCTGGTCGTCCCCGCGGTCTGGGTGACCACCGAGTACGCGCGGTCCTGGCCCGCGCTCGGCGGCCCGTGGGCGCTGCTCGGCGCCACCCAGTGGCGGCACCCGGCGATCCTCGCCCTGGCCTCGGCCGGCGGGATCTGGCTGGTCAGTGCGGCGGTGGCGGCGGTGAACACCGGGGTGCTGATCGCGCTGACCGCGGTGCACCGGCGGCCGCGGGCCGTCGCCGCCGGCTCCGTCGTGCTGGTGCTGGCCTCCGGCCCGCTGCTGTTCGCACTGCGCGAGGCGCCCGCCAGGGACGGGGCCGCGACCGTGGCACTGGTCCAGCCCGGCATCGTGGAGGACCCCAAGGCCCGGTTCGAGGCGAGCGCGCGGATCACGGCCGGACTCGTCGGGCAGCCGGTGGACCTGGTCGTGTGGGGCGAGAGCAGCACCACCGCCGACCTGGACCGCGACCCGGCCGCGCTGGACACGCTGCGCGGGCTCGCCGCGACCACCGGCGCCGAGGTCGTCGCCGGGGAGGACGCGCGCAAGGCGGACGGGCGGATCTCCAAGGACGCGGTACTGGTCTCCCCCGCCGGCGTGGTGGACCGCTACCGCAAGATCCGGCTGGTGCCGTTCGGCGAGTACATCCCGCTGCGGCCGGCGCTCGGCTGGATAGCCGGGGTCAGCCGGGCGGCGGGCGAGAACCGGGCGCCCGGCACGTCCTTCCACGTCCTGCCCGCCACCGACCGGGCAGGCGTGCCGCTGCCCGTCGGGGCGCTGATCTGCTTCGAGTCGGCCTTCCCCGACATGGCCCGCACCGCCGCCCGGGACGGCGCCCGGGTGCTGGTCTACCAGTCCTCGACCTCGACCTTCCAGCGCACCTGGGCGCCCGAGCAGCACGTCTCGCTGGCGGCGATCCGGGCCGCCGAGACGGGGCGTCCGGCCGTGCAGGGTTCGCTGACCGGGGTCTCGGCCGCCTTCGACGCCCAGGGCCGGGAGCTCGCCCGGCTCGGCACCGGCGGCACCGGCGGCACCGGCGGCACCGGCGGCACCGGCGCGCTGAGCGTCCGGCTGCCGCTCACCGCGCCCGGAACCCTGACCTGGTACGACCGGATCGGCGACGTGGTGCCGCTCGGGGCGCTGCTGGTCACGGCGGGGGCGGCGCTAGTGGCCGTGGCCGGGTGGCGGCGCTCGCGCGTCGCCCGGCGGGCCGGTCAGCCCTCGGCGCCGGCGGCGTAGACCCCGAACGCGGCGCCCTGGGGGTCGCGCAGCACGGCGATCCGCCGTCCCCCCGGCAGTCCGGTGGCGGGCATCAGGACGTCCCCGCCGAGCGCCGTCGCCCGACCGACGGTGTTGTCGACGTCGGCGACCGCGAAGTACGGCAGCCAGTGCGGCGGCACCTGGGGCGGGAAGCGGTCGTCCATCGTCAGCATGCCGCCGAAGTCCCGTCCGTCCAGACCCCATTGGGGGTAGTGCTCGGACGGGGCGACGGACCAGCCGAAGACCTTCGGGTAGAAGGCGAGCGCGCCGGCCGGGTCACGGGTGAGCAGTTCCACCCAGCCGAGCGAGCCGGGCTCGTTGAACACCCCGGCGCCCCGGAAGGCGCGGGCCTGCCAGACGATGAGCACCGCGCCGGAGGGGTCGGCGGCCACCGAGAAGCGGCCGAAGTCGGAGACGTCGGTGGGGTCCTTCAGGACCCGGCCGCCGGACTCCTTGACCCTCGCGGCGGTGGCGTCGGCATCGGCGACCGCGATGCAGACCGTCCAGGCGATCGGCTGCTGGGGGGCGTAGCGCGGGGTGATGGCGGCGGCCGGGGCGCCCCCGACCAGCATCTGGGTGTAGTCGCCGTGCCCGGGGCGGGCCGTGTCGTCCACCTGCCAGCCGAAGAGCTCGGTGTAGAAGGCCAGGGCGGCGGGCGGGTCGGAGGTGCCCAGCTCCGTCCAGCAGGGGGCGTTGGTGGTCACGGAGGTCTGCTTCATGGCGTCTGTCCTCGCAGCTTGCTCGGGAACTCCCGGGTTTTTCGGCGCCTCGGCCCCCGCACCTCCCGCCCCAGCATGCGGGGCGGGGGCGGAGCTTGGCGGGCGGTGGTGGGCCGAACGGGGTGGACGAACAGATGACAGCTGACAGATTTCGAAATCTGTCAGCTGTCATCTGTCATTCGTCATCGGTTATCTGTCGGCTGCCGCCCGCCATCCGTCAGCTGCGTACGGCCCGTGCCACCGGGATCCACAGCTCCGCCTCGGCGTCGCCCGTCCCCGGCACGGGGCGGACCCGGAGGATCTCCGGACCCGGCCGAGCCTCGTACGGGTTGGACGGGAACCACTGGCTCGCCACGTCCCCCCACATCTCCTGCAGGGCCTGCGGGAACGGCCCGGTGTTGGTGAACACCGCCCAGGTGCCGGCCGGGACGTCGAGCACGTCCAGATCCGCCGGGACGGCGACACCGTCGCGCGCCACCACCGCGTGCCAGTAGTCGAGTTCGGACCCCTCCTCGCGGTTCGGCGAGAAGTCGTCGCTCACCGACAGGATCCCGGCCGGGTCGTCCCCGGACAGGGCCGCGATCCGAGCGACCGTGTCCTTGTCGAGCCCCTTGATGAACTCGGCGATCCCCGGGTTGATCCCCACGTAGATCAGGGTGACCCGGGCCTTCTTGCCGACGATCCGGAAGTCCGGCTTCTCCACGATCCGGTATTCCATGCTGCTGCTCCCCTCCACGACGAGTCGGAAGGACATCCGGGGCTGGGAGACGAGCACCGCACCGTCGCGCCGGACCTCGCCGGGCCCGACTCCGTGCATGGCCCGGAACGCCCGGGCGAACGCCTCCCCCGAGGAGTACCCGTACCGGACCGCGATGTCGAGCAACGTCCGCTCACCGTCGAGGACTTCGGCCCCGGCGACGGTGAGCCGCCGACGCCGGACGTACTCCGACAGCGGCATCCCGGCGAGCATCGAGAACAGCCGCCGGAAGTGGTACTCCGACGTCATCGCGATCCGCGCCAGCTCGGCCACGTCGACCTCGCGGTCCAGGTCTCGTTCGATCCGGTCCATCGCCCGGTTCAGGTGCTCCAGCACGCCAACCCCGCCCTTCCCTTGTGACACTCACCGTAGGAAGGCCCCACCCTGCCGCACCCGACAATCGGTGCCCGCTCCGGTCGGGTACCGATCGTCGGGTACCGATCGTCGGGTGACGGCCGTCGGCGGCTCGGATTCGGCGGTGCTGCCTCGGCGGCGCCGAGGCAGCGGCCTTGCGCCAGCGGTCTCGCGTCAGCGGCTCAGATCAGGCCCTGGGCCAGCATCGCGTCGGCGACCAGCTCGAAGCCGGCGATGTTCGCACCGACCACGTAGTTGCCCGGGTGGCCGTAGCGCTCGGCGGTGGTGAAGCAGGAGTCGTGGACGTGCTTCATGATCCCGGCCAGCCGCTCCTCGGTGTGCTCGAAGGTCCAGGAGTCGCGCGAGGCGTTCTGCTGCATCTCCAGGGCGCTGGTCGCGACGCCGCCGGCGTTCGCCGCCTTGCCCGGGCCGAAGGCCACCCCGGCCTCCTGGAACACCCGCACCGCCTCCGGGGTGGTGGGCATGTTCGCGCCCTCGGCGACGGCCAGCACCCCGTTGCGCACCAGGGCCAGCGCGTCGGCCTCCGCCAGCTCGTTCTGGGTGGCGCAGGGCAGCGCGACGTCGCAGGGGACGCTCCACACGCCCGGGCCCTCGACGAACCGGACGTGGCCACCGCGCAGTCGGGCGTAGTCGGAGACCCGCCCGCGCCGGACCTCCTTGACCTCCTTGAGCAGGTCGAGGTCGATGCCCTTCTCGTCCACCACGTAACCGGAGGAGTCGGAGCAGGTGAGCACGGTCGCGCCGAGCTGCTGGGCCTTCTCGATCGCGTAGACCGCGACGTTGCCGGCCCCGGAGACGACCACCCGGCGCCCGTCCAGGCTCTCGCCGCGGCTGTGCAGCATCTCGGAGGTGAACATGACGCAGCCGTAGCCGGTGGCTTCGGTACGGACCTGCGCGCCGCCCCAGCCGAGGCCCTTTCCGGTGAGCACGCCGCTCTCGTACCGGTTGGTGATCCGCTTGTACTGGCCGAAGAGGTAGCCGATCTCCCGGCCGCCGACGCCGATGTCCCCGGCCGGCACGTCGGTGTACTCGCCGAGGTGGCGGTAGAGCTCGGTCATGAAGGACTGGCAGAACCGCATGATCTCGGCATCCGACCGGCCCTTGGGGTCGAAGTCGGAGCCGCCCTTGCCCCCGCCGATGGGCAGACCGGTGAGCGCGTTCTTGAAGATCTGCTCGAAGCCCAGGAACTTGACGATCCCGAGGTTCACCGAGGGGTGGAAGCGCAGCCCACCCTTGTACGGCCCGAGGGCGCTGCTGAACTCCACCCGGAAGCCGCGGTTGACGTGGATGTCACCGGAGTCGTCCGTCCACGGCACCCGGAACATCAGCTGCCGCTCGGGCTCGCAGATCCGCTCGATGATCCGGGCGTCGAGGAGCTCGGGGCGGTGGGCGAGCACCGGCGCGAGGGTCTCCAGCACCTCGTGGACGGCCTGGTGGAACTCGTCCTCGCCCCGGTTGCGGCGGACCACGTCCGCGTAGAGCGCCTCTATCGCGCGCCGCTCGGCGTCGAGGGAGGAGTCAAGAGAGGAGTCGAGGGAGGAGTGGGGGGTGGCGGGGGTCAGCGGCATCTGGTCAGGACCCTTCCGTGGTCGTCGATGGGCGTGCGCGGTGTCCCGGCGGGCCTGAGGGACGTGCCCAGGAAACGCGGCAAGTCTCGCAGTGTCCACACCGCGGGTCCCGCACCATCCACATGCTGGAAGGCCTGGTGGGAACAGTCGGGACCGGTGGGGTGTTGTGCGCCTCCGCGGTCGATCCCCGCCCCATCGGCCCGGCAGTTGTTCAAATTGGAACTACCTAGTACGGTCGACCTCCGATCCACCGCGATCCGTCCGGACCGGTCGAACCCACCCGGTTCGTCCCGGTCCACCCCGGATTCGTCCCGGTCCACCCCCGATCCACGGAGGCCCACCCATGCCGCAGCCCGGCTCCGCCACGGTGCGCTCGCGTGTGCGCATCCCGCTGACCTTCCCCGACGGCTACCGCGCCGAGGCGGAGACCTTCACCTTCCACGGCCTCGCCGACGGTGCCGAGCACCTGGCGCTCGCGCTCGGCACGGTCCCCGAGGGCGGGACGCCGCTGGTGCGGCTTCACTCCGAGTGCCTGACCGGCGACGTCTTCGGCTCCGACCGCTGCGACTGCGGGCCGCAGCTGCGCGAGTCGGTGGAGCGGATCAGCGAGGCCGGCGGGTACCTGCTCTACCTGCGGCAGGAGGGCCGCGGCATCGGGCTCTACAACAAGCTGGACGCGTACGCCCTCCAGGACTCCGGCCTGGACACGTACGACGCCAACACCGCCCTCGGCCTGCCCGAGGACGGCCGGGACTACACCGCGGCCGCCCAGATGCTCGCCGCGCTCGGCGCCACGGGCATCGACCTGCTGAGCAACAACCCGGACAAGGCGGCGCAGCTGGCCGAGCTGGGGATCGTCGTGCGGCACCGGGTGCCGACGGGCGTGCACCTGTCGGCGAGCAACGTCCGCTACCTGCGAGCGAAGGTGGAGCGGACGGGACACTCGATCGAGCTCTCCCGACTGGTCGGCTGAGCGCCGGCAGAGAACGGGCCGCAGCGAACACGGAACAGGGAACACGGAACAGATGACGGATGACAGCTGACAGATTTCGAAATCTGTCAGCTGTCATCCGTCACTCGTCATCTGTCATCTGTCCGCTGCCAGCTGTCAGTCGTCGCCCCTCAGCTGCGCCCCGCCCGTCCCCGGACCGTCCGCAGCCCCCCGTACGCCGCCAGTGGCAGCATCACCAGCAGGGCGGCCCAGAAGGCCCCGTGCCCCCACAGCCCGGCGATCGACCTGAACAGCCCCTCGAACACCGGTATCCGCAGTGCCTCGACCGGTCCCAGCGGCCCGGGCCAGGCCCCCAGGAACAGGGTGGCCGGGACCCAGAGCGCGAACAGCCCCCGGGCGGTGGCCGGAGTCCCGAGGGCGCTCACCAGCGACACCGCCGCCAGCAGCAGGACGAACCCGGCCTGGTAGGCCGCGCCGCTCTGTCCCGTCCCCCAGGAGCCGGGCGTCCGGTGCACCCCGGTGGCCGCGAGCCTGACCTCGACCGCCCCCCACAGCAGCAGCACCAGCACCGCCGTCGTCCCGAGCGCGAACCGCACCCGGTCGCGGGTCCCCGCGCCGCCCGTCCGCCACCGCCCGGACGGCGCGCTCCACACCCGTTCGCCGCCGGCGGCCCCGGGCGATTGCTCCGCGCTCCGCTCGTCCAGCCGCCGCCAGGCCGCCCGGACCTGGGTGCGTGCCTCCTGGGCGGGCTTCAGCAGCCGGTTGGAGGCCCGTTCCACCAGGACGAGCGAGACCACGATCGCCACCACCGCCGCGATGCCGGCCCAGCTCCCCATCCCGCCCTCGAACACGACCACCCGGTCGGCCACCGACTGCGGCGTCGCCGGCGCGGTCATCGGCGGCCCGAGCCGCAGGTAGCCGATGGCGAGGGCCCCGGCCCCGGTCAGCAGCGCCGTGCCGATGCCCACCCGGGCGGGGAAGAAGGCGATCACGGCGGCCGCCACGAGCCCCGCACCGAGCTGTCCGACCACCTGCCGGGCCGCGTGGTCGCCGGCGTTGCGCAGGTGTCCGCCGAAGGCGCCCGCGGGCGAGAGGTCGAGCTTGTCGCCCGCCTCGACCGGGTAGCGGAGCACCGCTCCCGCCCACAGCAGCAGTCCGAAGGCGAGGAGCAGCAGCAGGACCGCCCCGGCGCGGCGCGGCAGCGCGGCGCGGGCGTAGGGCCACCAGGCCGCCAGTCGGGCCCGCCGGTCCACCGGGGGCCGCCGGCGCCGGTTGTGCCACAGCCGGGCCACCCGCCCTTCCTGTCGTACCCCGGCCTCCGGCTCGGGCCGCTCGCGCTGCTCGGACCGTCCCCGGCCGCGCCGCCGCAGTGCCTCCGCCGCGATCAGGGCCGCCCGCCCGCCCGGCTGCGCCGGGTCGGCGCCCACCGCCCGGCGCCGCAGCGCGGACCAGCGGCGCCGCACCACGTCCCGGGCGGTGGCCGCCGCCGGGTCCGGCGCCGGCCTGCGGGCCGCCGCCCGTGCGGCGGTGCGGGCGCCCGCGTCCACCGCCAGCGCGCCGTCCACCACCGTGGCGGCCACCACGGCCGCGAGCTCGGACACCCGCTCGGGCAGCGGCAGCCGGTGCAGGGCGGCGGGCAGCGGCGAGAGCCGGCCGAGCAGCCGTGCGCGCTCCTCGGGCCGGATGCTCAGCCAGACCGCCTGCCGGTGCGCCTCTTCGCGTTCCTCGGGGCTGAGCCCGTCGCCGCCGCGCCGGCCGCCGCCGACGGTGCGCGCCAGCCGGTCCACCTCGGCCAGCACTTCCGGCAGTCCGGCCAGCGCGAGCAGCCGGGAGCAGTGCTCGCCCGCGCATTCGGGGTGGAAGCAGTCGTAGCGGGCGACCACGGTCGGCGCCCCGCCCCGGACCAGTTCGTCGATGAACTCGGCGCCGTCCGGTTCGGTGACGACGCGTTCCAGGCCGGTGGTGTCGATCGGGCGGTCGCGGTAGTGCGGGACGGTGCCCGGGGCGAAGGCGGCGCCCAGGGCGAGCACCGCGACCGCCGCCACGGACTCGCGCCGGGAGCCGGGCGCCCGGGCCACGTCGGAGAGGTAGTGCAGGTCGAAGACGGTGTCCTCGACCTCGTCCCGCAGCCAGTCGCGCACCCGTTCCGCTCCCCCGGTGGAGAGCCAGCGGGCCGCCGCGCCGGAGTTCTTGAGCAGCGCCTCGGTGAGCCGGACCGGGTCGGTGAACGGGTTGCCGAGGAAGGTGACCGGCCGGTGCGCCCGGGCCTGCGCCTGCGGCCGGCGGCGGATCACCTCGGGGGTGCCGCCGGCCAGCCAGCCGCGGACCTGCGGCGCGGTCCAGCGGTCCTCCGGCTTCTTGGTGAACAGCCCCTGGAGGAGCAGCAGTTGGCGCGGGTCGCGGACGGCTGAGAGGTCCACCTCCTCACCCATGACCAGTTCCAGTTCCAGCTCCTGGTCGGCCGGGCGCTCGCCGTCCGCGCCGATGAAGCGCGGGCGGCCGACGAACAGCTCGTACAGCACGTTGCCGAGCCCCCACCAGGGCCCGGCCTGGTGGTTCTTGCCGGCCAGCTGCTCGGGGGCCATGTAGGCGACGGTGACCATCATCGCGGAGGTGAACCGGCGGCTGTCGGTGAGCCGGTCGACGCCGCCGAAGTCGGCGATCACGAACTCCCCGGACCCGCTGCCGGGGCGCACCAGGATGTTGGCGGGCTTGAAGTCCAGCGGGTTGCGCTTGATCCGCTGCTGCCAGAAGTCGAGCAGGGCGACGAGCTCGTAGACGATCTGCTCGGCGGTCCGCCGGTCGCCGTGACCGCCCTCCCGCCACAGCCCGGCGACGTGCGCGGCGAGGGTGACCGGCAGGTACTCCATGGCCACCCAGTCCACCTGGGCGCCGTGGTGGCCGACCCGGCCGAAGTCGATCAGGTGCGGGACGTGCCGGCGGAAGCCGTCGTTGCGCAGGTGGGCGAGCAGGTCGTGGTCCATCGGGTGGCCGGCGACGGCCACCTTGACGGCCGCGTCACCGCCTCCGTCGGTGCGCCGGACGTACCAGACGGTGCCCTCGGAACCGGCCCCGGCCCGGCCCAGCGGGATGAAGCGGCCGCGCAGCGCGTCCGGGAAGGCGCCCTCGAACGGGCCGTCGGAGCCCGGGCGT
Organism: Kitasatospora sp. NPDC054768; assembly: GCF_053612025.1. Lineage (NCBI taxonomy): Bacteria > Bacillati > Actinomycetota > Actinomycetes > Kitasatosporales > Streptomycetaceae > Kitasatospora > Kitasatospora sp. NPDC054768. The sequence continues at coordinate 32,805 of NZ_JBSHBN010000060.1, read as the reverse complement.
CCGCCGGGGCCTCCGGCCGGAGCGGGACCGCCGGGCCCGATGCCGTCCTGCCAGGACGGCGAGCCGCCTCCGCCTCCCGCCCCGGACCTGGGCCGGACGACCTCGGTGACCGCCTCCGGGTCGGCGCCGCCCGAATGTCCCGGGTACGTCGGACGCCCCGGCCGGCCCGGACTCCCCGGCCTCCCCGGCCGGACCTCCGTCAGCGCGTCCGGATCGGACCCTCGCCCGGCGTCCGGCCTGCGGCGGGTGGCCGCCTCCGGGTCGAACCGCGGCTCGGCGCGGGACGTCCGACGCGTCGCCGCCTCCGGGTCGAAGCGCGGCGGGACGGCGGGCGCCCGACGGGTCGCGGCGCGCGGGTCCACCCGGGTCGGCGGATCCACCCCGGGCGGCACCGACCCTGAAGGCACCGACCCTGAAGGCGCCGACCCGGGCGGCACCGACCCGAGCCGGGAGGGCCGGTCAGAGGCGGCTTCGGAGCCCCGCCAACGCCCCCGCGACCACCGCTCCACCCTGCTCCCCGGCGGATTCCCCGGCTCGGCTCCGGCGGCCGACCGGGGCCTCGGCCCGCGCCGTTCGCCCTCGGCCGGATCCGCGTCCTCCGTCGTGCCCATGCGACGTTTCCCTCCCCCGCAGCCCGGACCGGCGCGGGGTCGTGACCGCGGGCGCACCGGTGCCGGGGTGGATTGTGACGCGTCATCATCCCGCACGGCGGGCGCGGGTGTCGGGCGCTTTTCCGGATCAGGACCGACCCGTCGCAGGACCGGTACGCAAGCGCCTCCCGCGACGCGGAACCGGGCGCCGTCGGCCCTCAGTGCTCCCCGACCGGGCGCCCCGTCGGCTCCTCCACGATCCGCCGGGCGATCTCGTCGGGCCGCACCGGGCGCCCGAAGTGCCACCCCTGCGCCCAGTCGCAGCCCATGGTCCGCAGCCGCTCCGCGTCCCGGTGGGTCTCCACGCCCTCGGCGGTGACGTTCAGCCCGAGCGCGTGCGCCATCGACACCAGTCCGCTGACGATCCGCCACCCGGTGGACTCGTCCTTCCCCGGTTCGTGCAGGTCGCCGACGAAGGAACCGGCGATCTTCAGCCCGGAGACCGGCAGGTCGCGCAGGTAGGCGAGGTTGGACCAGCCGGTGCCGAAGTCGTCCACGGCCAGCGACACCCCGAGGTCGACCAGCCCGTGCAGGGTGCGCAGCGCCTCGTCCTCGGGCCCGACCACGGTCGACTCGGTGATCTCCAGCTGCAGCCGGGCCGGGTCCAGTCCGGTGCCGTCGAGGATCCGGCCGAGGTCGGTGACCAGGGCGGCGCTGCGGGCCTGCCGGACCGCCAGGTTGACGTTCAGCTGCGGGGCGGCGTCGCCGTACCGCTTGATCCAGTTCGCGGCCTGGCCGCAGGCCTGCTCCAGCACCCAGCGGCCGAGCGGCATGATCAGCCCGGTCTCCTCGGCGGTGGTGACGAACTCGTCCGGGCCGAGCACGCCGAGCTGCGGGTGGCGCCAGCGCACCAGCGCCTCCACGGCGGCCAGCCGGCCGTCCGCGAGGCGGTAGAGCGGCTGGTAGTCGATGAAGAACTCGCCGCGGTCGAGGGCCGCGGGCATCCGCACCGACACCGCGTAGCGGCTGACCGCGCGGGCGTTCTCCTTGGGATCGAACAGCGTCCAGCGGCCGCGGCCGGCCTCCTTGGCACGGTACAGCGTGAGGTCGGCGGCGCGGACGGCCGCGCCCGGGGTGGTGGTGGACACCCGCCGCTCCAGCACGCCGACGCTGGCACCGACGGCGAGCTTGTGGTCGCCGATCAGCACCGGCCCGGCGAGCGCCTTGAGCACGGTCTTCGCGGCGGCCACCGCCTCCTGCTCGCCCCGGCAGCGCTCCAGCAGGACGACGAACTCGTCGCCGCCGAGCCGGGCGACCAGGTGGCCCAGCGGGCTGAGGGCGGCCTTCAGCCGGGCGCCGACGGCGGCCAGCAGCTGGTCGCCCATGTCGTGGCCGAGGCTGTCGTTGACCACCTTGAAACCGTCGAGGTCGACGTAGCAGAGGCCGAAGCGGGCACCCGGCTCGGGCTCCTCGAACAGCTTCTCCAGCCGCTCGAAGAAGGCCGCGCGGTTGGGCAGGCCGGTCAGCGGGTCGTGGGTGGCCTGGTGGCGCAGCCGCTCCTGGAGCCGGTAGCGGTCGGTGACGTCCTCCAGCATCGCGACCTGGTACTGCGGGATGCCGTCGTCGTCGCGGATCAGCGAGACGGTCAGGTGGGTCCAGATCACCTCGCCGTCCTGGCGGTAGTACGGCTTGTCGAACTGGAAGTAGTCCCGCTTTCCGCTGATCAGCTCCTCGTACGCCTCCCACACGCCCGGGGTGTCCTCGGGGTGCACGAGGTCGCCGACCCGGCGCCCGATCATGTCCTCCGGGCCCGCGCCGAACAGGTCCTGGAGGGCCTTGTTGACCGCCATGATGTTGCCGTCGGTGTCGCCGATGCCGATGCCGATCGCGGCGCTCTCGAACAGCGCCCGGAACCGGGCCTCGGACGCGCGCAGCGCCCGCTCGGCCTCCTTGCGGGCGGCGTCGGCGGCGGTGCGGATCGCCTCCTGCTCGATCAGCGTGCGCTCGCGCAGGGCGCCCGCCCAGCCGGCCGCGAAGGCGCCGGTCAGGGCCGGGCCGCGGTCGTCGTGGACGGGCTGCGCCTGGAGCAGCTCGACCGCCCGGGCCAGCAGCACCGGGTCGGTGAAGTGCGCGTCGACCAGTTCGGCGCCGGCCTGCGCGGCCAGCCGCGGCTCGAACGGGTCGCCCTCCTGGGCGCGGTGCAGCAGCGCGGCGGTGCGCGCGACCAGCCGGCCGAGCAGGCCGGGGTGGACGGCGATGCCGTGGTCGGCGGAGAGCAGCCGGGCCCAGTCCTCGTGGAAGCGCTCCGCGTTGCCGCGCACCGGGGTGCTACTCATCTGCTGAACCTGGTTCCTCTGCTGTGCGCGCCGGTTGCGGCGGGCCCGGCGACGGCCGCTCGGCCGCTCCCGTTGCCCCGGGTCGTGCTGCCGCCCGGGCCCGGCACCGCGCTTCCGGCGGCCGCCGCGCGGGGCGCACGGCCGTCGGTGCCTCGTCCGTCGCGTCCGATCAAGGGCGGAACCCCACGCCCGCCACCCCGGTCATCCGCTCGGGGTGCTCACCGACCGTACCGGGCTGGTCCGGGCGCCACTGCGGCAGGTAGACCACGCCCGGCTCGACCAGCTCGAAGCCGGAGAACATCGCGGTGATCTGCTCGTGGGTGCGCATGGTGAGCGGGGTCGGCGTCATCCGGTACAGCTTCTGGTGGTCCTCCGCCTGGTCCGGGCGGCCCTCCAGGGAGGCGTGCGAGAGCACCAGCGCGCTGCCGGGCGGGAGGGCGTCGCGGATCACGCCGATCAGCTTCCACGGGTCCTCCTCGTCGCTGACGAAGTGGGCGACGGCGACCAGCAGCACGGCCACCGGCTCGCCGGCCGCCAGCAGCTCGCCGACCTCGGGGCGGGCCAGCAGGTCGGCCACGTCGCGCAGGTCGGCCTGGACGACGGCACTGTCCCGGTCGTCCTCCAGCAGCAGACGGCTGTGCGCGACGGCGACCGGGTCGCGGTCCACGTAGACGACCTTCGCCCCGGGGCGGATCTCGCGGGCGATCTCGTGCACCGCGCTGAAGGTCGGGATGCCGGAGCCGATGTCCAGGAAGCGGCTGACGCCCTGCTCGGCGAGGAAGGTCACGGCGCGGCGCAGGAAGGCGCGATTGGAGCGCATGATCTGCGGCAGCTCCGGCCACAGGGCCATCGCCTTGCGGGCCATCTCCCGGTCGACCTCGAAGTTGTGGGAGCCCCCGAGGTAGTAGTCGTAGACCCGCGCGGCGTTCGGTTTGTCCAGGTCCGTACCCTCCGGTACCCAGCTCGGTCGCCGCATGCCTGTGACTCCTTCACTCCGGTTCTGGGGTGGCAGCACCCTGGGGATGCTGCTGTGACTGTTGAGACTACAAGCACACAAGATCCTCCCCCGCACCCCGAACGGGTGCAAGCGGAATGCGCCCTTCCCGAAGGACGGGCACCTCCGGAACGCCCGCCCTCCGGCGCGGGTCCGCACCGGGGACCAACTCGACAACGGTCCACCGGCGTTCGCCCCTCGGGCCGGCCGGGCCGCACTAGGGTGGGGTGGTGGACCCCAACCACTACCGATTCCGGGGCGTCTGGCGGCTCGCGGCTCCGGCGCCCGCCGTGTACGCGGCACTGGAGGACGTGCGGAGCTACCCGCTGTGGTGGCCGGAGATCCGCGAGGTCCGGCCGACCGGCGAGGACCGCGGGGACGTGGTGGTGCGCGCGCTGCTGCCGTACCGGCTGGTGATCGGCCTGGTGGCGAGCCGGCGCGACCCGGCCGCCGGGGTACTGGAGGTGATCATGCGGGGCGACCTGACCGGGTGGACGCGGTTCACGGTGACGCCGGACTCCACCGGCGGCACGGGCAGCCAGGGCAGCGCGGGCAGCCGGGTGCTGTTCGAGGAGGACACCCGGCCCGGCAAGCCCTTGCTGCGCCGGCTCGCCCTGCCGCTGCACCCGCTGTTCCGGGCCAACCACGCGGTGATGATGCGCCGGGGGCGGCGGGGGCTCGCCGCCCATCTGGCGGGCGGCGGACGACGGACGACGGACGACGAGCGGCGGGTGACGGCGAACAGATGACGGACGACAGCTTTCAGCGAACAGATGACAGATTTCGAAATCTGTCATCTGTTTGCGGCGCTCCCGGCTCCGCCCCCGACTTCGGGTTCGACGCCCCCTTCGACCGGACCGGCACCGGCAGCAGCAAGTGGGCCCGCGCGGACGCCCCCGGGGTGATCCCGATGAGCCTCGCCGACATGGACCTGCCCGGCCCGCCCGCCGTCGCCGAGGCGCTGGAGCGGCGCGCCCGCCACCGCGCGTACGGCTACACGGTGTGCGACCCGGCCGGCCGCACCCTGGTGGCCGACTGGTACCGCGCCCGGCACGGCGCCGCGGTGGACCCGGACTGGGTCCTGCTGCTGCCCTGCGGCCCGCGCACCGCGCTGCGCATCCTGCTGGAGACCGTACGGCCGCAGGCCCCCGTCCTCTTCCCCACCCCCGAGTGGGGCGGTTTCGCCCAGCTCTGCCGCGCGGCCGGCCTCCCGCACCACGCGCTGCCGCTGCACCTGGGCCCGGACGGCTACCGGCTCCCGCACGGCCCGCTCCCCCGACCCGCCGGCGCCGTGCTGCTGAGCAACCCGCACAACCCCTCCGGCACCGTGTGGCCCCTCGACGCGGTGCGCGGTCTCGCCGCGTGGGCGGCCGAGAGCGGCGCGCTGCTGGTCTCGGACGAGGTGCACGGCGACCTCACCCATCCCGGCCGCGCCCACCCCGTCGCCGTCGCCACCGCCGACCCGGCGCACCTGCGCCACGTCGTCACCCTCAACTCCGTCGGCAAGACCTTCAACTGCTCCGGCATCCCCAGCGGTTTCGCCCTCGTCCCCGATGCCGGGCTGCGCGCCCGGTTCGCCGAGGCGCTGGCCGGCTACGGCCTCTGGGAGGGCGGCCTGCTGGAGCAGACCGTGCAGCAGGCGGCACTGCGCGAGGGCGGCCCCTGGCTGGACGCGCTGCTCGCCCACCTGGCCGCCGCCCGCACCCGGCTGACCGACCGGCTCGGACCCGCCGTCCGCTCCGCCCCGCACGCCTCCTACCTGCTCTGGCTGGACGCCGCCGCGCTCGGCCTGCCGCCCGCCGACGCCCGCCGGGCCCTGCTGGAGCGCTGCGGCCTGGAGGCCTCCGACGGCGCCGAGTTCGGCTCCGGCGGCCGGGGTTCGCTGCGGCTGAACTACGCCCTGCCGGGGCCGGTCCTGATGACCGTCCTGGAGCGGCTGGAGCGCCTGTGACCCCGGCACATGCCCCGGCCGGATCGGGCCCGGGCCCCGCCCGCCGGTCGGCCGGAAAATCCCGCCCTCACCCGTTCGCCACCCCCCTGACCTGCAAAAAAGAACGTTCACGCGAATTTTGCGGGGCGCCCCCGCATGCTCCGTAGCAGACTGGGCAGGGTAGACCGGGCCGCAATCGTGATCCCGAGGATGGTGAGTCCGGTGATACCGGTATCCCGCACCACTCCGCCCGAACGGCAGAGCACGCCACTCCCCCCGTCGGGGGTGACCCCGTTGACCGAATCGGGGGCGCGCAGCCACGTGTCGGGCGTCTGCTTCAAGATCGGACCGCCCCGCCTCGTGGGGGTGGAGGTCGAGTGGTTCGTCCATGACGATCAATGTCCCACCCGGCCCGTACGGCCGGAACTGCTCCACGCCGCACTGGATTCGCTGCCCCTCGGCGGCCCGGACGGCGACTCCCTCCCCTCCGGTTCGCGCCTCACGCTCGAACCCGGCGGACAGGTCGAGCTCAGCTCCCCGCCCGCCACCGGCCTCCTGGCCTGCGTCGAGGACACCCGACGTGATCTGACCGCCCTGCGGGCCGCCTTCGCGGCGCAGGGCCTTCGACTCACCGGCACCGGAACGGACCCGCTGGCCCGTCCCCGACCGATGGTGCTGGACCACCCCCGCTACCTCGCGATGGAGCGCTTCTTCGACTCCGCGGGGCCCTGGGGCCGAATCATGATGACGGGTACCGCATCGGTGCAGGTGTGCCTGGACGCCGGCGACACGGACGGTCCGCACGCGGTGGAGCGCCGCTGGCGACTGGCCCATCTGCTGGGCCCGGTGCTGGTCGCCGCCTTCGCCAACTCGCCGATCCTGGACGGCAGTCCGACCGGTCACCGGTCCACCCGGCAGACCGTCTGGTCCCGGATGGACCCGACCCGCACGCTGGCCCCCGAGCCGGACCACGGCGATCCGCGCGAGGCGTGGGCGCAGTACGTGCTGGACGCCCGGGTGTTGTGCGTGCGACGGCCCGAGGGCCTGCCCTGGACGGCCCCGGCCGGTCTGACGTTCCGCGACTGGATCCGCGGCGCGGGCGAACGCCCGCCCACCCTCGACGACTTGGACTACCACCGCACCACCCTCTTCCCGCCGGTGCGCCCGCGTGGCCACCTGGAGCTGCGGATGATCGACGCCCAGCCCGGGGACGGCTGGGTGGTGGTCACCGCGCTGGTCACCGCACTGCTGGAGGACGCGCTGGCCGCCGATGCCGCACTGGCCGCGCTGGAGCCGCTGGACGTCATCGACCGGCGGGAGGGGGCGGACGGTCCGCGACCGCCGCGCAGCGGGGTCTGGCGCCGCGCCGCCACCCTGGCGACGGCCGACCCCGAGCTGCGCCGCGCCGCCCTCGCCTGCTTCGCCGCCGCCGACGCCGCACTGGGCCGCCTGCCCGGTGCCGGGCGGCTGCGCACCACCGTCGCCGAGTTCGCCGAGCGCTACCCCGCGCGCGGCCGCTGCCCGGCCGACGACCAGCTGGACGCCCTGCGCTCCGGCACCCGACGCACTCCCCCGGAGGAGGCCGCATCATGACCGACGTCCGACCCCACGGGGATGCCGGGGCAGGCAGCACGGACCGCACCGACGCCACAGCTGGAACCGGCAGCACCGGCACCACCGACGGCCTCGACGACCTCGGCACCGCCGGTACCGCCGGTACCGAGGCACTGCGCGAGAGCATCGCCACCGAGCTGCTGGCCGCCCGCGCCCGCACCGCCGCCCTGACCGACTGCGTCGAGGACAGCGATCTCACCGCCCAGCACTCCCCGCTGATGTCCCCGCTGGTCTGGGACCTCGCGCACATCGGCAACCAGGAGGAGCTCTGGCTGCTGCGCAACGTCGGCGGCCGCGACCCGATGCACCCGGAGATCGATCCGCTCTACGACGCCTTCCAGCACCCCCGCGCCGAGCGCCCCGCCCTGCCGTTGCTGCCGCCGGCCGAGGCCCGCGCCTACGCCCACGAGGTGCGCGGCCGGGTGCTGGACCTGCTGGCCGCCAGCCCGCTGGAGGGCGCGCCGCTGCTGGAGGCCGGGTTCGCGTTCGGGATGATCGCCCAGCACGAGCAGCAGCACGACGAGACCATGCTGATCACCCACCAGCTGCGCACCGGCGAGCCGGCCCTGGCCGCTCCCCCACCGCCGCCCGCGCCCGCCGACGCGGCCACCCTGCCCGCCGAAGTCCTCATCCCCGCAGGGCCGTTCACCATGGGAACGGACACCGAGCCGTGGGCGCTGGACAACGAGCGCCCGGCGCACACCGTCGACCTGCCGGCCTTCCTGCTGGACACCACCCCGGTCACCAACGCGGCCTACCAGCGGTTCATCGCGGACGGCGGCTACGACGACCCGCGTTGGTGGACGCCGGAGGGCTGGGAGCACCGCCGGCGCGCCGACCTGACCGCCCCGCTCTTCTGGCGCCACCTGGACGGCCAGTGGCTGCGCCGGCGCTTCGGCACGGTCGCGCCGGTCGAGCCGGACGAGCCGGTCCTGCACGTCAGTTGGTACGAGGCGGACGCGTACGCCCGGTGGGCCGGACGACGGCTGCCGACCGAGGCCGAGTGGGAGAAGGCGGCCCGGCACGATCCGGCCACCGGCCGCTCCCGCCGCTACCCCTGGGGCGACGGGCCACCCGGCCCGGAGCACGCCAACCTCGGCCAGCGCCATCTGCGCCCGGCCGGTGCGGGCAGCTACCCGAAGGGGCAGTCCCCGTACGGGGTACGCCAGTTGATCGGCGACGTGTGGGAGTGGACGGCCAGCGACTTCCGCTCCTACCCGGGGTTCCGGGCCTGGCCGTACCGGGAGTACTCGGAGGTGTTCTTCGGCCCCGAGTACAAGGTGCTGCGCGGCGGCTGCTTCGCGGTGGCGCCGGTGGCCTGCCGGGGCACCTTCCGCAACTGGGACTACCCGATCCGGCGGCAGATCTTCGCCGGGTTCCGCACCGCGCGCGACCTGGAGTCGGCCTGATGTGCCGTCACATCGCCTATCTGGGCGAACCGTTGACCCCCAGGGAACTTCTGGTGCACCCGCCGTACGGCCTGTACCGGCAGTCCTGGGCCCCCCGGGTCCAGCAGTACGGCACGGTCAACGCGGACGGCTTCGGCCTCGGCTGGTACGCGGACGGCGACGAAGTACCCGCCCGCTACCGCCGGACCGGTCCGATCTGGGCGGACGAGACCTTCGCCGACCTCGCCCGGGTGGTCCGCACCCGGGCGCTGCTGGCCGCCGTCCGCTCCGCCACCGAGGGCTGCGCGCCGGGCGAGGGCGCGGCCGCGCCGTTCGCCGCCGAGCGCTGGCTGTTCAGCCACAACGGCGCGGTGGCCGGCTGGCCCGGCAAGCTGGACGCCCTGGCCGCCCTGTTGCCCCCGGCCGAGCTGCTGGACCTGCAGGCGCGCACCGACTCGGCGCTGTTGTGGGCGCTCGCCCTGCACCGGCTGCGGGCCGGCGCGGGGCTCGGTGAGGCGCTGGCGGGCACGGTGGCGGACGTCGCCGCGCACACCACCGGCCGGCTCAACCTGCTGCTCACCGACGGCACCGCGATCGCCGCGACCACCTGGGGCGACACCCTGTACCACCGCACGCTGCCGGGCCTCGGCACGGTGGTGGCTTCCGAGCCGTACGACGACGCGCCCGGCTGGACGCCCGTCCCGGACGGCTCGCTGCTGCTGGTGGACGCGCGCGGCATCGCCGTGAACCGCCTCCCCGGCCGCGACTGACCCCCACTCTCCCTTCATCTTCTGAACAGAGGAACCACCCTGTCATGGACACATTCGATCTCGTCCGACTGCTGCCCTCCGACCACTTCAGCACCGCGCTGCGCCATGACGTGCGGCACGGACTGACCTCGCAGCCCAAGTGGCTGCCGCCGAAGTGGTTCTACGACGCGCGGGGCAGCGAGCTGTTCGAGGAGATCACCCGACTGCCCGAGTACTACCCGACCCGCGCGGAGCGGGCCATCCTGACCGCCCGGGCCGGCGAGATCGCGGCCGCCACCGGGGCCCGCACCCTGGTCGAACTGGGCTCCGGCTCCTCCGAGAAGACCCGGCTGCTGCTGGACGCCCTGCGCGCGCTCGGCACCCTGGAGACGTACGTCCCGGTGGACGTCAGCGAGAGCGCCCTGACCGCGGCCGGCGCCGCGCTCGCCGCCGAGTACCCCGGGCTCGCGGTGCACGGCGTGCTCGCCGACTTCACCACCCGGCTCGGGCTGCCGCCGGAGGGCGGCCCGCGCCTGGTCGCCTTCCTCGGCGGCACCCTCGGCAACCTGCTGCCCCAGGAGCGCGCCGCCTTCCTGCGCGGCCTGCGCGCCACCCTCGACCCGGGCGACTTCCTGCTGCTCGGCACCGACCTGGTCAAGGACCCGGCGGTACTGGTCGCCGCCTACGACGACGCCGCCGGGGTGACCGCCGAGTTCAACCGGAACGTGCTGAACGTGCTCAACCGCGAGCTGGGCGCCGACTTCGACCCGGAGGCCTTCGAGCACGTCGCGCTCTGGGACGCCGAGCAGGAGTGGATCGAGATGCGGCTGCGCTCGCTGCGCTCGCAGACCGTGAAGATCCCGACCCTGGACCTGCCGGTGCACTTCGCCCGGGGCGAGGAGCTGCGCACCGAGGTCTCGGCCAAGTTCCGCCGGGAACGGGTGACCCGGGAGCTGTCGGCGGCCGGGCTGCGACTGAGCCACTGGTGGACCGACCCCCGGGGCCGGTTCGGGCTCTCCCTCGCCTCGCCGGCCTGACCGGCGCACCCGGGCGGCCCAATTTGCTTGTTCACCTTACGAATTCTCAGAGCGAAACTTGAGGGTCCAGGTGTACAAGACTTAAACGAAGAGGGGTTACGATCTCGGCTACCGAGCTCAGCGTTGAGTACCAGGAGTCAGATCGTGAGCGTCACCCAGAAGCCCTCCGGGGCGGTCGAGGCCCCCGCGCCCGGCCGCCTCGGCTTCGTCGTCTTCATCACCGCGGCAGCGGCCCTCGGCGGCTTCCTCTTCGGCTACGACAGCTCCGTGATCAACGGCGCCGTCTCCGGGATCCAGGAGAAGTTCGGCGTCGGCAGCGGCGTGACCGGCCTGATCGTCTCCTCCGCGCTGCTGGGCTCGGCGGTCGGCGCCGCGTTCGCCGGACGGTTCGCCGACCGGTACGGCCGCATCAAGGTCATGAAGGCGGGCGCGCTGCTCTTCGCGATCAGCGCGGTCGGCTCGATGCTGCCGTTCTCCGCCTGGGACCTCGCCCTCTGGCGCGTCCTCGGCGGCGCGGCCATCGGCATCGCCTCGGTGATCGCCCCGACCTACATCGCCGAGGTCGCGCCGACCAAGTACCGGGGCCGGCTGGCCTCCTTCCAGCAGGCCGCCATCGTGCTCGGCATCGCGATATCCCAGCTGGTCAACTGGGTGCTGGCGCAGGCGGCCGGCGGCGACACCCGCGGCCAGCTGCTCGGGCTGGAGGCCTGGCAGTGGATGCTCGGCATCTGCGTCGTCCCGGCCGCGGTCTACTTCGTGCTCTCCTCGGTCATCCCCGAGTCCCCGCGCTACCTGATCCAGGCCGAGCGCCTGGACGACGCCCGCAAGGTGCTCGCCGAGGTCGAGGGCGAGGGAACGGACACCGACGCCCGGATCGCCGAGATCCAGTCGCTGATCGCCTCCGACCACCGCCCGCGCTTCCGCGACCTGCTCGGCGGCCGGTTCGGCCTGCTCCCCGTCGTCTGGGTCGGCATCGGCCTGTCGGTCTTCCAGCAGCTGGTCGGCATCAACGTGATCTTCTACTACTCGTCGATCCTGTGGCAGTCGGTCGGCATCGACCAGAGCAACTCGCTGCTGATCAGCTTCGTCGGCTCGGTGATCAACATCCTCGGCACCGTGATCGCGATCGTGCTGGTCGACCGGATCGGCCGCAAGCCGCTCGCCCTGATCGGCTCGGTCGGCATGGCGGTCGCGCTCGGCACCGCCGGCTGGGCCTTCTCCTCGGCCACCGGCAGCGGGGACAACCTCACCCTGCCCGACCTCCAGGGCACCGTCGCGCTGGTCGCCGCCAACGCCTTCGTGCTGTTCTTCGCGATGTCCTGGGGCGTGGTCGTCTGGGTGATGCTCGGCGAGATGTTCCCGAACCGGATCCGCGCCGCCGCCCTCTCCGTCGCCGCCTCCGCGCAGTGGATCGCGAACTGGGTGATCACCGTCTCGTTCCCGTCCATGTCGCGCTGGAACCTGTCGGCGACCTACCTGGTCTACGCCGCCTTCGCGGCGCTGTCCGTCCTCTTCGTGGCGAAGTTCATGAAGGAGACCAAGGGTGTCCGGCTGGAGGACATGGGCTGATCCGCCGCCCCTCGGCCTCCCGGCCCCCGCACCCCCGCGCGATCGGCGCGGAGGCGCGGGGGCCGCGTCGTTTCCGCGGGGCCGGGCCCGCACGGCGAAGCAGGCCCGCACGGCGAAGGGGAAGTCCGGCGAGGCATCGCGCGACGAACGGGCGAGGCCGGGCGAGGCGTCGCGCGGCGAACGGGCCGGGCGAGGCGCCGCGCGGCGGGGCATCTCGACGGGTCAGGGCCGCTCGGCGAGCCTGGCGTAGCGCAGGGCGAGCCCGTCGAGCAGCGCCTCCAGCCCGGTCTCGAAGGCGCCCTCGTCCACCGTCCCGCGGTGCCCGGCCAGCCGGTGCGCCTCACCGAGGTGCGGGTAGTCGGCCGCGTCGTAAACCTCGGCGTCCGCCGGGAAGCCGGCCGCGAAGGAGGCGAGCGCCGAGCCCGTGACGAAGTAGCGCATCAGCGCGCCGATCCTGGTGGCCTGTCCGCGGGGCCACCCGGACTCGACCAGGTGGCCGAAGACCGCGTCGGCCAGCCGCAGCGCGTTCGGCCGGCGCCCGGGGCCCTGGGCCAGGACCGGGACGATGTTGGGGTGGGCGGCCAGCGCGGCGCGGTAGGAGCGCGCCCAGTCGCGCAGCGCCTGCGGCCAGGCGCCCCCGGTGCTCCCAGCAGCTCCCGCGGCCCCGGCGTCCCCCACGGCCCCGGCGGCGGCCCCGAACATCGACAGGTCGACCTCGCCGATGACGCTGTCCACCACCGCGTCCAGCAGGTCGTCCTTGGTGGCGAAGTGGTTGTAGAGCGAGGGCCCGCTGACGGACAGCTCGGTGGCGAGCCGGCGGGTGGAGAGGGCGTCCAGCCCCTCGTCGTCGATCAGCCGCAGTGCGGCGGCGACGATGCGCTCGCGGCTGAGCAGCGGGGTGCGTGGACGGGCCATCGCGGCGGGTTCCTCCGGTTCCTCCGGTCGGGTGTGTCGGGGACCGATTCTGGCAGGCGCCCCTTCCCAGCGCGGGCCGGGCGGGGCTACAGTCGCCCCCATAAAACTTGCAGCGCTAGTTTAATCGGCCCGGACCCCGCACCGGGCCCAGGACACCGGATTCGGGAGCCGCCGTGAACCTGGAGCTGTCCGAGGAGCAGAGCGCCGTCCGTGACCTCGCCGCCTCCTTCACCGACCGCGAGATCGTCCCGTACGCCGCCGAGTGGGACCGCGCCGAGTCCGTCGACCGGGCGATCGTCGGCAAGCTGGCGAAGGTCGGCTTCCTCGGACTGACCATCCCGGAGGAGTACGGCGGCAGCGGCGGCGACCACCTCGCGTACTGCCTCGTGCTGGAGGAGCTCGGGCGCGGCGACTCGGCCGTGCGCGGGATCGTCTCGGTCTCGCTCGGTCTGGTCGGCAAGTCCGTCAACGCCTTCGGCACCGAGGAGCAGAAGCGGCACTGGCTGCCCCGGCTCACCTCCGGCGAGTCCCTCGCCTGCTTCGCGCTCACCGAGCCGGGCACCGGATCGGACGCCGCCGACCTCACCACCCGGGCCGTCCGGGACGGCGACCACTGGCTGATCAGCGGCGCCAAGACCTTCATCACCAACGGCACCTGGGCCGACGTCGCGCTGGTCTTCGCCCGCACCGGCGGCGACGGACCGCAGGAGCGCGGCCACCGGGGCATCACCGCCTTCCTCGTCCCCACCGACCTGCCCGGCTTCACCCGCACCGAGATCCACGGCAAGCTCGGCCTGCGCGGCCAGGCCACCGCCGGGCTCTCCTTCGAGGATGTCCGGGTGCCGGACACCGCCCGGCTCGGCGAGGTCGGCAAGGGCTTCACGGTGGCGATGGCCGCGCTGGCCAAGGGCCGGATGTCGGTGGCGGCCGGCTGCGTCGGCATCGCCCGGGCCTGCCTGGAGGCCGCCGTCCGCTACGCGGGCGAGCGCGAGCAGTTCGGCAAGCCGATCGCCGCGCACCAGCTCATCCAGGAACTGCTGGCCGGCATCGCCGTGGACGTCGAGGCGGCCCGGCTGCTCACCTGGAAGGTCGCCGACCACATCGAGCGCGGCCTGCCGTTCGCCACCGAGTCCTCCGTCGCCAAGCTGTACGCCAGCGAGGCAGCCGTGCGGGCCGCCAACAACGCGCTCCAGGTCTTCGGCGGCTACGGCTTCATCGACGAGTACCCGGTCGGCAAGTACCTGCGCGACGCGCGGGTGATGACGCTCTACGAGGGCACCAGCCAGATCCACCAGTTGCTCATCGGACGCGCCCTGACCGGCGTCAACGCCTTCTGAACCCGCCACGGACACCCCCGCCCCGCCACCCGACAAGGAGCCCGACGACGTGCGTCCCGTCTACTTCGCCGCCGCCCGCCGCACACCCATCGGCCGGCTGCGCGGCGCGCTCGCCACGGTCCGCCCGGACGACCTCTCGGCCACCGTGCTGCGCGCCCTGCTCGCCGACGTCCCCGCGCTCGACCCCGCCCGGATCGACGACGTCTACTGGGGCGCCGCCAACCAGGCCGGCGAGGACAACCGCAACGCCGCCCGGATGGCCGTCCTGCTGGCCGGCCTGCCGGAGACCGTCCCCGGAGCCACCGTCAACCGGCTCTGCGCCTCCGGCCTGGAGGCCGTCACCCTCGCCGCCCGGGCCATCGGCTCCGGCGAGGCGGACGTGGTGCTGGCCGGCGGCTGCGAGTCGATGACCCGCGCCCCCTTCGTCCTGCCCCGCCCGGACGAGGCGCTGCCGCACCGGATGGAGACCTTCGACACCCGGCTCGGCTGGCGGCTCACCAACCCGCGGATGGCCGAACTGCACGGCGTGCTCGGCATGGGCGAGACCGCCGAGGAGGTGGCCGCCCGGTACGGCATCGGCCGGGAGCGCCAGGACGCCTTCGCGCTGCGCAGCCACCGACGGGCCGGCGCCGCCCGCAAGGACGGGCACTTCGACGCCGAACTGGTCCCGGTCGAGCGGCCGGACGGGGTGACGGTGAGCCGGGACGAGGGCATCCGCGAGGACGCCAGCCTGGCGAAGCTCGCCGGCCTCAAGCCGGTGTTCCGCGCCGGGGGCACGGTCACCGCCGGGAACGCCTCGCCGATGAACGACGGCGCGGCCGGGCTCGTCCTGGTCGGCGAGGAGGCGCTGCGCGACCTCGGGCTCCAGCCGCTCGGCCGGTACGTGGCCGGCGCCTCGGCCGGGGTGCACCCGGACGTCATGGGCATCGGCCCGGTGCCGGCCACGGCGAAGGTGCTCGCGCGGGCCGGCTGGTCGCTCGCCGATCTGGACACCGCCGAACTGAACGAGGCCTTCGCCGCCCAGGCGCTGGCCTCCGCCGACGGCCTCGGTTTCGGACCGGAGCAGGCCGAGGAGGTGGTCAACCCCAGCGGCGGGGCGATCGCGCTCGGCCACCCCCTGGGCGGCTCCGGCGCCCGCATCCTCACCACCCTGCTGCACCGGATGCGCCGTACCGGTGCCCGGCGCGGCCTGGCCACCATGTGCGTGGGTGTGGGGCAGGGAACGGCCGTGCTGGTCGAGAACGTCTGACCATCCGTGGTCCACCGCTTGTCGACCGTCGACTTGTCGACTGTCGATCCCAACCACCGAGGAGTTCACATGACGCGGTTCGCGGACAAGGTCGCCGTGGTGACCGGCGCGGCGCAGGGCATCGGGGCGGCCACCGCCCGCCGGCTGGCGGAGGAGGGCGCGGCGGTCGCCGTCGTCGACCTCACCGCCGAGCGGGCGGCCGGGACGGTCGCCGAGATCACCGCCAAGGGCGGCACCGCACGGGCGTACGGCTGCGACGTGGCCGACTACGACGCCGTGGAGGCGGTGTTCGCCCAGGTCGCGGCGGACCTCGGCGGGCTGCACATCCTGGTCAACAACGCCGGGATCACCCGGGACAACCTGTTCTTCCGGATGCCCAAGGCCGACTGGGACGCGGTGCTGACGGTCAACCTGACCAGCGCGTACAACTGCAGCCACGTGGCACAGAAGTACATGGTGGCGCAGAAGTACGGGAAGATCGTCTCGCTCAGCTCGCGCTCCGCCCTCGGCAACCGGGGCCAGGCCAACTACGCGGCCGCCAAGGCCGGCATCCAGGGCCTCACCGCGACCCTGGCGATCGAGCTGGGCCCGTTCAACATCAACGTCAACGCCGTCGCGCCCGGGTACATCGCCACCGCGATGACCGCGGCCACCGCCGAACGGGTCGGCAGCAGCGCCGAGGACCACCAGGGCGAGGTCGCCGCCCGGACGCCGCTGCGCCGGGTCGGGCAGCCGGAGGAGATCGCCTCGGTCGTCGCCTTCCTGGCCAGCGAAGAGGCCTCCTACGTCAGCGGGCAGACGCTGTACGTCAACGGCGGGGCGCGCTAGCCGCCTTCCTGACGCATCGTCACCAGGTCGTCCCAGGTGGGGAGTTACTTTCCCCTGGGACGGCCTTTACCTTTTCGCGTGGCCGAGCATGACCATGCCCTTGATCATACGACCCCACCAATTGACTATGGCATGATCATGCGGCTCTCGATGGGATGGCCGGACCGACCCGACCGAACCAGGTCAGGCCCTGCGCCCCAAGGAGCCCCATGGGCAGCCCCGCCACCCTCCGCCGCGCCCTGGCCCTTCTCGCCGTGGGGGCCACCGCCCTCACGGCCGGCACCGTCGCCGTACCGGCCGCCGGTACCGCGATCGCCTCCCCCGCCCACGACCTCACGGGCGTCCACGTCCGCCCCGCCTCCTTCGGGCAGCACAGCGCCCAGGGCCGCCCCGCCCCGCTGAGCACCACCCAGTGCGTCAGCCAGGTCGGCATCCACTGCTACTCGCCGCTCCAGTACCGGGCCGCCTACAACCTGAACCCGCTGTACCAGGAGGGCATCACCGGCAAGGGCCGCACGATCGTCATCGTCGACTCCTTCGGCTCGCCGACCATCCAGCACGACCTGGAGGTCTTCGACAAGCAGTGGGGCATCCCGGACACCAACGTCGAGGTGGTCAAGTGGGGCAACGTCCCCACCTGGGACCCGAAGAACCCCGACCACACCGGCTGGGCCGGCGAGACCACCCTGGACGTCGAGTACGCCCACGCGATCGCCCCCGACGCCCACATCATCCTGGTCGAGACCGGCGTCGCCGAGACCGAGGGCACCACCGGCCTGCCCGAGATGATGGACGCCGAGAAGGCCCTCATCAAGGCCGGCCGCGCCGACGTCATCTCGCAGAGCTTCGGCGCCACCGAGAACACCTTCCCGGGCTACGACAAGGGCGACTTCAAGTCGCTCACCGATCTGCGGTACGCCTTCCAGGCCGCCGCCGACCACAACGTCACCGTGCTCGCCGCCTCCGGCGACAACGGCGCCACCGACGCCCAGGAGAACGGCAGCGACCTGTACCCGTACAAGGTCAACTCCTGGCCGTCCTCGGACCCGCTGGTCACCTCCATCGGCGGCACCCAGCTCACCCTGGACGACTCCGGCAACCGCACCGCGCCCGACAAGGTGTGGCACGACAAGTCCGGCGCCGGCGGCGGTGGCGTCTCGGGCATCTTCGAGCGCCCGTGGTACCAGGCCGGCGTCGCCAACGTCACCGGCAACCACCGCGGCACCCCGGACATCAGCATGAGCGCGGCCGTGGACGGCGCCGCCTGGACCTACGAGTCCTACGACCCGACCTCGGTCGGCTGGCACCTCACCGGCGGCACCAGCGAGGCCACCCCGCTGTTCTCGGGCGTCGTCGCGCTCGCCGACCAGCTCGCCGGCCACCGCCTCGGCCAGCTCAACTGGCGCCTCTACGGCATGAACCTGCTGCCGAGCAAGTGGAGCGGCATCGTGGACGTCAAGCAGGGCGACAACGGCTGGAACGGCGTCACCGGTTACAACGCCGCCGAGGGCTACGACCTCGCCAGCGGCCTGGGCACCATCGACGGCGCGAAGTTCGTGCACGCCATCGCCGGTCGGTGAGCCGCCCGGTCGCCGGGTCGCGAGTGACAGGTGACCGGTAACAGGTGACAGCGAACAGCTGACAGATTTCGAAAACTGACAGCTGTTCGCTGTTTTCCGTCTGCTGCCGTCCGTCCGCCGTCCGCCGTTCCCCGCCGGTCGGCGGACGGCGGGGAACAGCGGCCGCGGTGGCGGACGGCGGCCGGCGGTCCCGGCGGACGCCGACTGTCAGCCGGTGGCGGCAGCGGCCAACTGGGCGAGGTAGCGCTCGGCGGCACGGAGCTTGCGGCCGTCGGGGCCCGGGAGGTGGGCGCGCAGTTCGATGATCTCCGGGGCGATCCGGATGGCCTCCGCGCGGTCGGTGATCGCACGCCAGCAGGCCTCGGCGTTGGTGGCCGCCCGCTGGGTCTCCGGATGGTCCGGCCCCTGGGAACGGAGCAGCGTCAGGGCCACCTCGCGGTAGATCTCCGCGGCCTCGGCCGACCGGCCCGCGAGCCGGCAGACGTGCGCCCGGACCTGCCGGACCTGCAGCACCGGCTCGGAGACGGCACCGTGCTCGGCGATCGCCTCCAGTTCGAGGGCGAAGGCCAGGTCGGTGGCGGCGGCGTGGTCCCCGGCGTCGGCGCTGCGGACGATCCGTCCGATGACCTCGCGGTAGTCCGCCCGGGGCGGCCTGGCCGCAGCGGCCTCGTCGGCCGACGCTTCGGCAGCGGTGCCGGCCGGGCTGTCGGTCGGGGCGTCGGCCTGGGCGGGCGGCGCGTCGGCGGGAGCTTCGCCGGCCGGTCCCTCGCCGCCCGGTCCCTCGTCTGCCGGTCCCTCGCCACCCGGTCCCTCGCCCTGCGGCACGGCGTCGACCGGTGCCTCGTCAGCGGGCTGCTCGTCGGCCGGGACGGCGTCAGCAGGCTCCTCCTCCGTCCGCGCCTCGTCGGCCGGAACGGCGGCGGCGGGAGCCTCTTCGGCGGGCGCCTCCTCCGCCCCCGCGGGAGCCTCCGGGACGGCGTCCCTGGGCTGCTCCGTGACCGCGGGGGCCGCTTCGGCCCCGGGCCTCTCCGCAGCCTCGGACTCCTCCGCGACGGCCTCCCCGGTCGCGTCCCCGCCCGCCGCTCCGGCCGTCTCCGCCGTCGTCTCCCCCGTCGTCTCCGCACCCGTCCGCTCGACCGCCTCCACCGCGGTCTCGGAGGCCACCACGGCTTCCTCCTGGGGGAGTTCGGGCTCGGCGACCACGACGTCCGCGGGCTCCGGCCGGGGCTTGAGGAGCGTGACGCCCGCCGGGGGCGTGCCGTCGTCCACGGGCACGGCGTCGGCCGGGGCGGGCTTGCGCAGGGTCACGCCCGGCGCCTCGGCCGTTCCGCCCGCCTTCAGCAGGCTCACCGGGCGGGCCGGCCGCTGCGGAGTGGGCGGGACGCCCGGCTTGACCAGGCTGACCGGACCACCCGCGGTCGCCGGGGAGCCGACGGCCGCGGTCGACGGCTCGGGCATCGCGGCCGGTACCGGCGACGGCCACCCCGGGACGGCGTCCCGCGGTTCCGTCGGACGCGGCAGCGGCGACGCCAGGGGCGGCGGCAGGTCGGAGAGCGCCACGCCGGCGGCCGGCACCGGCGGCACGTCAACCGGCAGGCCCTCGCCGCGACGGGCGGTGTTGCGGAAGAACGGCCGGTCCGGGGCGTGGGTGGCCAGGACGATCACGTCCGGCCGCAGCACCGAGTACACCTGCTGCCGCAGCTGCTCGGGCGCGAGCACCTCGCCCGCGCCGGGCCGTCCGCCGTGCAGCGCCTCGATCAGCGCGCGGGTGAAGGTGCCGATCTGCTCCGGGTCCGGGCTGACCACCGCCCACAGCGGGATGCCCTCGCTGAGCGGGGAGACGGTGCCCTGGAGGTACGGCCAGGCGTTCTGGTCGGCACTCAGGTCGGCGATGACGAGGGTCTGCCACTCCGCCGGACGGTGGCTCAGCTCGGCGGCGACGGACTGCCAGGGGAGGCCGTCCTGCTTGGCATCGCGCAGGGTCAGCTGGAGCTGCCCGCCGCGCTTGTCGGCGACGATGTGGCCGCCCAGGTGGACCAGCAGCGGTCCCGGGTGGCGGGAGGCGGCGCGCAGGTGGGCGAGGACGGTGTGCGGGTCACCGGCGCCGGGGAGGTGGACGGCGTCCACCGCGTCCGCCGCGAGCAGCACCTGCGGCGAGACGGCGGCGAGCATCGCCGAGAGCACCGGCGCCTGGGCCGGTCCGCCGCGGCCCCAGGTGCGGCGGCCGGAGTTGCCGTACCCGCCCTCGATCACCAGGATCCGCCCGCGCGGCGCGGCACCGAGGCCACCCGCACCGATGCCGCCCGCGCCGAGCCCGCCCGCACCGCCGACGGTGGCCGGCGTCGCGCTCTGGACCGGGAACGGCGGCGGGGTCGCCGAGGAGGCGAACCCGGCGGTGGGCAGGCCGGTGAGGGTCCACCCGGTGGGCGGAACGGGCGGTGCGGCCGGGGGCGCGGGCGGCGGCATGGGCGCCTGTCCGACCGGCTGCACGCCCCCCTGCGTGCCCCCCTGCATGCCCGCCCCGGAAGCAGGTACGGCCCCCGGAGGAACACCCGGTACGGAAGCGGCGACCGGAGCGGGGGCAGGGGCGGCCGGGGGCGGCGGCGGCTCGTACAGCGCTGCGGGGCCGGGCGGATGCTCCTCGGCCGGGAGGCGCGGGGGCGGCGGTACGGCGTCCCAGGGCCCCGAGCCGCCGGCCGGGTCGGGACCTCCGGAAACCGCTGTCGTCTCCGCCATCTCCTGGTCACCGCCCCGCCCCGCCGCTCCCGCGGCGTCTGATGCCCTCGCCTGTGTGGCGCCTGCCACCACACTCCGTGCGCGCCACCCTACGAGATCCCGGCTCACCCGTTCCAGGCCGGGTGGCCGATCGGTGCACCACACCACCCGCGCCGCCCCGCTAAGGTGCCGTCATGGTCGATGCCGATCGCCCCTTGCTCTTCCTCGACGTGGACGGCCCGCTGATCCCCTTCGGCGACCCTCCCCCCGGCGGCTACCCCACCTACCGCAGCCCGTACGTCCCGCCCGGCACGGCGATGGGCGGGAATCCGCTGATCGCCCGCGTGAACCCGGAGTTGGGGCCGCGGCTGCTGAGTCTGCCGGGCGAGCCGGTGTGGGCCACCACCTGGCTGGAGGACGCCAACGAGTGCCTCGCGCCCTGGCTCGGCCTGCCCCGACTCCCCGTCGTGGACTGGCCGGTGGACGACACGGGTGCCATGGACGCCCCGGACGCCCCTGCGACGACGGACCCGCCGGACATCACGAACTGGCCGGACGGGCCGGACGGCCTGCACTGGAAGACCCGTGCGCTGGTCGCATGGGCGGACGGGCGGCCGTTCGCCTGGGTGGACGACGAGATCACCGAGCCCGACCGCCGCTGGGTCGCCGCCCACTCCCCCGCCCGCACCCTGCTCCACCGGGTGGATCCCCGACGCGGGCTCACCGAGGCGGACTTCACCGCCCTGGACGCCTGGCTGCGGGCGGTCTGACCGGCCACCGGCCCGCCGATCCGCCGGTCCTCCGGACCGCCGCTCCACGGATCGGCCCACCGACCGATCCGCCGACCGATCCGCCGACCGCATCCGTACCGAATGTCCACACGACCGCCACATCCACAGTCGGCCCGTCAACACGACTGCCCGGCCACCCCCGTGGGAGTGGCCGGGCAGTCGGCGATCCACCTCAGGATCCCGCGAGCAGGTCCCGCAGCAGGGCGACGGTGTCGGCGTCCAGGTCCCGGCCGGTCCGGCGGCTGAGCGCGTCCAACCGGTTGACGGCGCGTAGGAGTTGGTCGCGGGCGCCGGCCGAGGCGTAGGCGTAGAAGAGGTCCCGGTGCAGCAGTTCGACGTCCGGGGCGACGGCGAGGCCGCGGAAGACGGCGGCCTCGGCGCTGCGGTGGTCGCCGTACTGCAGACGCCGGGCGGCCAGTTCGTGGGCCGTGTCGACGATCGCCGCGATCATGTCCTGCCGCTCGGCCTCGGCCCAGCCGTACGAGGCCGGCGGGGCCTCCGCGAACGGCGCCCCGCGGACCAGGGCCAGGGCATGGGCGAGGGCCGCGTCGGCGGTGGCACTGGTGCTGCGCATGCCGCGCCGGTAGAGGCCGCGGAACTCGTCCCAGTCGCAGGTGACCGCCGGGGCGAAGGAGTACCCTTCGGTGCCCTCGGTGGGCAGGAAGGCGCGGCCCTCCGGGGAGGTGCCGAACCAGGCGGCCAGGTCGCCGAGTTTGGCCACCACCGGGCTCTGGGCGTCGGCCGAGGTGGGGTGCGGGTCGAGGTGCGCCGCGCCGGGGTGCAGATCGTGGTCGAGCGCGTGGCGGTCCGACCCCGGACGCAGCGCCAGGTAGACGGCCAGCTCGGTGAGCCGGGGCAGCGCGCCGGGGACGGCGGTGCCGAGGACCCCCGCGACGTCCACCGGGCCGAGCAGCCGGATCCGGGGGGCGTTGCGGGCGGCGTGCGCCTCCGGGGAGCGGAGAATGGCGAGCAGGTCGTCGCTGTCGCTGCGCCCGGGGGTGGTCCGGGCGACCGGGGCGACGGCGGCGGGGCCCGGTTCGACGGCGGGCTCGAACTCCCCCGCACCTGCGGGGTCCGCGGTCCCGACCGTCTCGGCGGTCCCGGCCGTTTCCGCGGTCCCGGCCGGACCGGTCCCGGCGGCGACGGCGGGCACCGCGGCGGACGCGGCCGACGGCGCCGACTCCTCGGCCCGCTCCGGCGCGGTCGGCTCCGCCGTCCCCGGCTCCGCCACCACGGGAGGCGACACCACGGACTGCGGAACGACGGACGTCGGGACGACGGGCTTCGGGACGACGGGCTTCGGGACGACCGGCTGGACGGCGAGCACGACCGTCGCCGTGGACTCCGAGGAGGTGTCCCCCGACTCGTCCGCCCCCTCGCCCTCCGGCAGGCCCGGGCGCCGCAGGTCCCGGGTGGTCTCGTCGGTGGCCGCCTGCCTCCCCTGCCCGTTGACGACGAACCGCGCCGGACCGGCCGGAACCGGCGCTGGGGCCGGAGCCGGGACCGCAGCCGAAGCCGCGGGCGGCAGGGCGGCGGGACCCGGAGCGGGCGTCACCGGATCGGTACCCGCGAACGGGCTGGCCCCGGTGCCGATGACCCGGGCGAGCAGCCGCGGACCGGCGGCCGCGTCCGCGCCCTCCTCCGCCCCGCCGACCGAGGCACCACCGACCGAGGCCCCACCGACCGACAACCCGCCGACCGAAGCCCCGACAGCCGAAGCCCCGACGGCGGCCAGCACCGGTACGGCGGCCGGCAGTTCGGCGGTGTCGGGGTCGTCCTCCGGCCCGTCCAGGGTCCAGGCCGGGGCCGGGTGCTGGGTGGTGTCGTCGGCGGCCCGGAGCAGCTCGGCGACCTGGTCGTACTGGTGGCCGCTGAGCCGCTGGAGCTCGACCGTGAGGTGCAGGCCCGGGATCGCGGCCTGGCCGGAGGTCGGCAGGGTCCAGCGGGCGACCGGGCCGGTGCCGCGCTCGGGGGCGCGGGTGATGACGGCGACGCAGGTGCGCGGGCGGGCATCGAGCAGGCGTCCGAGCTCGGCCGGGACGTCCCCGCCGGGCTGGTGGGCGCAGAGCACGATCTCGGGCGTCCAGGACTCGTCGGCCTGGCCCCGGCTGCGGGCCTCGCGCGGGCTGGTGGCCTCGGCGGCGACCAGGGTGGCGCGGGCCTTGGCGGTGCGCGGGCCGAGGGCGGCGAGCGCGGCCTCCAGGGTGGGGTGGCGGTGCACCCGTTCGGCGGCCGGTCCGCTGATCGGCAGTTCCTCGGCGAGGTCCACCAGGTGCAGGTGGAGCCGGTCGGCCAGCGGGCTGTGGGCCAGTTCGATGGCGAGGGTGCGCAGCACGTCCCGGGCGTCGTCCGGGTGGCCGGACAGGTGGAGCAGCCGGACGGCCTCCAGGTCGGCGAGGACCACCGAGCCGTCCGGCGAGGTGCCGAGGGTGACCAGCGCGGGGTACGGCGCGGCGGTCCGCCGGGCCTGGCCGGGGCTGAGCAGGTCGCCCGAGTCGGCGCTGCACCACCACACGTTGGCGGCGTGCGCGGCGCGGAACGGCGCGATCGGGGTGGCCGGGCCGGACAGGTGCAGCTCGATGGTCTGGCCCTGGGTGATCCGGGCGGCGACGATGGCGGGCAGCCGCTTGCCGCCGCGCACGGTGTTGCGGGCCATGGTGCGCAGGGCGCGGTCCAGCAGTTCCAGTCCGGCCTGGTCCTGCCGGGCCATCAGCTCGTTCTCGAAGGCGGCGGCCTCGGCGTCGGGCATCGCGATGCGGTGCCGGGGGCGGCGGGCGCGCTGCTGGCCGCCGCGCTTGTGGGCGACGGCGCCGACCATGATGGCGGCGAGCAGGACGCCGACGGTGGAGGCCGAGAGCGCGACGGTGTAGTCGTCGCTGGGGGCCGGGTCGGCGTGCGCGGCGGGGGCGGGCGCGTGGGCCGGTGCGTGCGTGGGCGCGGGCGCCGGGGCCGACTGCGGCGTGCCCTGCGAGGGTGCGCCCTGCGGGGGAGCGCCCTGCGCCGGGGCCTGGTCGGCGGGTGCCGGGACCTGGTCGGCAGGAGCCGGTGCGGGCGCCGGCGCCGGTGCGGCACCGCCCGCCCCCGGCACCGTGAGCACCATCCCCGGCACCACCACGTCCGGGTCCGTCAGCTGCTCCCCGTCCGGGGCCTGCGCCCCCTTGTTCGCCTCGAACAGCTTCGGCCACTGCTCCCCGTCCCCCAGCTCCCGCTGGGCGATGGCCGACAGGCTGTCCCCGGCCTGGACGGTGACGGTCCGCTGCCCGCCCGATCCGCCCGCACCGCCGGCGCCACCGGGCCCCCCGGCCTCCGTCCCGGCCTCCGCCCCGGACTGCGGAACGTTCTGCGGGGCACCCTGCGGCGTCCCCTGCGGGGTGCCCTGCGCCGCGTCCCCGGAGGGAGCCGGTGCGGGAGCCGGAGCCGGTGTCCTCGCCTCGTCCGGCTTGGCGTCCGCCGGCATCAGCAGTTCCCAGCCGGGCTGGATCGGCCGCTCGGCGTCGAAGCGGACACCCGAATCACCCATCACCCGGCCCTCGTTGAGCTTGGCGATCTCCATCCACCGCTCGCCCGAGCCCAGTTGGCGCTCGGCGATGGACCACAGGCTGTCGGCCGGCCGGGCGTCGCGCACCGTGTAGGTGCTCTGCTGTTCGGCGGCCGGGGTCGGGGCCGGCGCGGCCGGCGCGGCGGGCAGTGCGGCGCGCTGCACGCCCGGCGTCAACTGCGCCTGGACGACCGGGCCGTGGGCGGCGTCGGGGACGGCCGCGAAGGCCGAGCCGGCCACCGGCAGCAGGGCGAGCACCGAGCCGACCAGTCCGGCCGCGATCCGCTGGCTCCAGCCGAAGGCCGGGATGCGGCGGGCGATCCGGCCGCGCAGCTGGGCGGGGATCTCCAGCAGGACGGAGAGCGCGAAGCAGGCCCAGGCGAGCCAGCCGACCACCACCAGCGCCCACAGGAACAGGCTTCCGTCGTCCGGGCTGGTGAGCGCCTCGCCCACCCCGCCCGAGGCGACCTCACCCATCCCGGCGACCGCCTGGGTGCCGTACAGCAGCAGTGCGGGGACGCCCAACAGCAGGGCGAGCAGGGCGACCAGCGCGCCGAGCGCGGTGATCACGGCACGGCCGCGCCCGCGGGGTGGTCGGGGCGCCGGGGCGGCGGGCCTTCGGGCGCCGCCGGCGCGATGGGACGTCCCGGCCCGGCCGTTGCGGGCCTGGGCGGTACGGGCCTGGTCCTTGGCACGTGGCGCGGCCATCAGTCGGTCTCCGCTTTCTCGACTCCGTGGACGAGGGTCGCACTGCCCTTGCCCGTTACCTTCCGTTGCCCGAGGGCGCCCAGCAGGACCGGGCGGTAGTCGGCCTGCACGGTGACGGTGACGACCTTGCCGTCACCGGAGAACTCGATGTCGCCCGCGTGCAGGCCGTACAGGCGCAGATAGGCGTCGGCGGCGTCCCGGACGTCTTTCTCCTGGACCTTGAAGCCCTTGCCCTGCAGGACGGCCGCCCGGTCGAGCTGCTGGCCGCCGACCCGCGCGGCCTCCAGAGCGTAGGCGTCGGTCCGCTCGGCGACCCGCAGCCGGCCGCCGGCGTCGATCACCAGGGCGATGACGAGCACGACGTAGGCCGCGCAGATCGCCACGAAGAGGGCCACCGCGCCCCGGTCGGACCGGCGCGCCGACAGCCGTCGCCGCAGACGGCTCACCACTCCCGTCCCCTCCCCCCACTTCGCACGCTGCTCTCCCCACCGGCCCCCACCGGGCGCCACTCGGTACCGCTGTGTCATCCCCCGGGCGCTCTCCGCTTGCGTCTCCCCCGCACGGGCCGTCTCCAATCCCCCGTCTTCCCGGCGACGGCGCCGCGCGCCGTCATGTGCCCCGGTAACGGTCCACCACCGAGGTGAACTCGCCGACGAGGTGCTTCGTCACGGGTACCCCGGACGGTCCGCCGAGCAGGTCGGCCAGTTCCACGTCGCAGATCACCGTGACGGTGACGGTCGTGGCCGGTCCGCCCGGCAGGTTCAACTCCCCCTTGCCGACCCGCACGTCCCCGTTGCGGCAGGACACGCCCTGCTGGCGCAGGGTGGCGAGGGCGGACTCCCTGGCCGGCTGGTCCATCCCGTCCACGCTGCGCTGCAGGGAGGCGGTCCGGGCCCCGGCCCGGGCGGCGGCCTCCACGGTACCGGCCGTGGTCTGCACCCGACCGGCGGCGATGGCCACCAGGACCAGCCCGACGACCCCCGGCACGACGATCGCCGCCTCGATCGCGATCCCGCCGCGGTCCCGCCTGCGCCGCCGCGACCAGAACCGCCGCCGCGGCGGCCGCGATGGCCGCCGCCACCCGCCGGGTGCCCGCGGTTCACTCCTCACGGCTTCACCACCGGCGCCACGAAGCGCTCGCGCGGCGCCTCGGCGAACTGGGTGACGGTGGGCGCCCTGAGCCCGGGTATCAGCAGCGGCGGGGTCAGCTCCACGGTGACCCGGACGGTCTGGGCCGTGCTGCCGTCGGTCCGCACCACGTACCCGCGCTCGCCCTGCCGGTCGAGGAAGTCCCGGGCCTGCCGCTGGGCCGCCTCGTTCTTCTCGCCGTCCGTCGCGCTGCTCTGCACCCGTCCGGCGTCCACACCCTCGCGGGCCGCGGTGAGCGCGACCTGCCGGTCGTACCAGAGCAGCGCGGCCTGGACGACGAGCAGCAGGAGCAGCAGGACGACCGGGAAGACGATGGCGAGGCTCACGCTCATCGACCCCCGGTCGCCCCTGCGGCGGAGAGCAGGACGCATCACTGGGTGGCGCCGCCCGCGCCCGCGCCGCCCGGCATGTTCGGGTCCTGCTCGACCTTCTTGACGACCTTGTCCTTCAGCAGGTAGAGCGCCGTCGCCACGGCACCGGCGACGAAGACCAACGCGATGATGGCGAGGGCGAGTTCGATGCTGATCGCACCGCGGTCGCCGCGCGCCCGGGCGGCCCGCAGCCGGCCGAGCCGCAGGGTGAACAGCATCAGTGCGAACTGGACCGGTAGCAGGGCGGGTCGCAGCACCCGGTCTGCCAGGTGGGCGATTCGTGCGGTCATCGGGTTCTCCCGGGGATGTGGCGGTGTGGTGTGGTGGTGCCGGCTGCTCTGAACGGGCGGGTCGGGCTTGCGAGGTCTCGTCGGGGACGGTACGCGGCCGTGGAACACGGTCAGTTGAGCATCTGGTGCAGGGCGGGGAAGACGATCAGGACGGTCATCAGCAGGGTCAGCGCGGCCCCGGGCGCGACCATCCGTTCGCTGTCGGCGTTCGCCCGGGCGAGGTCCTCGGCGAGCAGTTCCCCGCGCAGGCCCTTGGCGCGGGCCCGCAGGGTGTCGTAGACGGCGGCGCCGTCGGTGCCGGACAGCCGCATGATGTCGGCCACGTCCTGGAGCGGGCTGAGCCCCAGTTCCTCGGCCAGCGCGTCGAGTCCGGCCCACGGCGGGAGCCGGTCGGTGGCCGCGCGCTCCAGGGCGTCGCGGATCCGCCGGAACACCGTGCCCTGCCCGACCGCGGCGGCCCGGCGCAGCGCCTCGGCGGGGCCGCAGTCGGCGGCCCGCTCCATCGCGACGAGTTCCAGGTAGGCGGCGATGCCGTGCAGGTACTCGGTGCGCGCCTCCTTGGCCTCGCCGCGCACCACGGCGTCCGGGACGAACCAGAGCAGCCCGGCCAGCAGCGGCCCGGCGACCAGCGGCAGCGCGAACGGCAGGCCGGTGTCCATCAGCACGGCCATCGCCCCCAGGTAGGCGGGCAGCAGCAGGCCGAGCGCGGCGAACAGCAGCTTGTGCACCATGAACCGGGCCGGGGTGCGGCCGATCAGGGCGAGTTCACGGCGCGGTACGGAGACCCCGCGCAGGTGGACGGACCGCTCGCCGATCCGGTCGTACCAGCGGGGCCGCTCGTCCGGGTCCTGCTCGCGGTCGGCGGGGGTGGCGTGCAGCCGGTCCAGCGCCTGGCGCAGGTCCGGTGGCGCCGGCCGCAGTTCGGCGACCAGGAGGGCGAGGCCGCCGGCCGCGAAGGCGCCGGCCAGCACGGACCAGGGCGAGATCACCGGACCTCCCCGAGCTGCTCGGCCGGCTCCGGCGCGGCCGCCGGTGCGGCGGACCGGCGCCCGCTCCTGCTGCGCCGGTCCGGCGTCAGCAGCCGGGGCACCGGCGGGTGGGAGGCCAGCGCCCGCATCCAGGCGATGATCGCCACGAACAGGGCGGCGACCACGGCGAGCACCACCTGACCGAGGAAGGTCCCGTACGGCCGGGTGTACTCGGTGTTGAAGGAGCCGACGGTGACGACCAGCACGATGATGCCGACCAGCCAGCGGATGGTGGTCCGGTGCTTGGCCCGGTCCGCCTCGATGGCGCGGCGCTGGCGGACCTCCTCGCGCACCGAGTCGGCCATGTCGGAGAGCGTGCGGGCCAGGCCGGGGCCGCTGTCCCCGGCCCGCAGCACGAGCGCGGCGAGCACCTTGTCGGCGGTGGCGTCGGCGAGGCTGTCGGCGAAGGCGCGCAGCGCCTCCTCGGGCCGCCAGCGGGCCTGCAGCCGGGCGGCCAGCTCGCCGATCTCGTCCTCCAGGGCGGCCGGGGCGGTGCGGCGGCTGGTGACGATGGCCTGGTTGAGGCCGACGCCGAGCAGCAGCACGTCGGCGATCCGCTGGGTCCACTCGGAGAGCGCCTCCAGCCGCTCGATCCGGTGGGTGTCCGGGCGGGTGGTGTCGAACAGCCAGGGCAGGCCGAAGACGGCCAGCGGCACCAGCAGCGAGGTCAGCGGGATGCCGGTGAACAGCCAGGCCAGCGGCGCGCCGGCGAGCGCGAGCGGCAGCTGGACGCGGCGCATCCGCACCATCCGGTGCGCGGCCGTCCCGGGGGCGCCGTACCAGAACACGTGGATCCGGCCGGCCAGCGGGTTGGGCTCCCGCTCGGCCCCGTCCTCGGCGCCGGGCTCGCTGCCGCGGGCCCAGGCCACCAGGGCGACCAGGCCGCCCGCGACCGCCAGCCCGCAGAGGGCGAAGAGCAGCATCACCGCGCGCCACCGCCGATCCGCAGCTGGAGCGGGGTGGCCCAACTCCCGTACCGGGAGCCGAGGAGCGAGGCGTCGAAGCCGGCCCGGCGCAGGTCGTCCAGGCACTGCGGCGGGGTGTGCGGGACGGCCCGCGGCTCGCCGAGGTCCGGCCGGGGACCGAAGACGGTGTTCAGTGCGGGCCGGCCGCTCTCCCCGAGGCCGGTGACCTCCAGCACGTGGGAGACGAAGCGGTGCCGGCGGCCGCCGACGGCGGTCTCGTCGACCATGGTGACGTGCACGATGAGGTCCAGGGCGTTGGCGGTGAGCCGGTAGGCGAGCGAGTCGGTCATGTGCGAGCCGTACTCCAGGCAGAGTTCGGCGATGCGGTCGACGACCATGTGCGGGCCACGGGCGTGCAGGGTGCACATCGAGCCGCCCTCGCCGTTGGTCATCACCCGCAGCATCGGGACGACCTCGCCGGAGCGGACCTCCCCGACGATGATCCGGGAGAGCGTCATGCGCAGCGCGGCCGGAATGAGGTCGCCGATGGTCAACTCCCCGGCCAGGCGCCCCTCGACGCGCTCGCCGTTGCCCTCGCGGGCCTCCATCGGGACGACCTGGCGCAGGTGGCCGAGGGTGTGCAGCCAGAGTTCGAACTCCGACTCCAGGGTGCCGATCCGCTCGTCCGGCGGGATCTCGGCGGCCATCGCGCGCAGCAGGCTGGTCTTGCCGACGCCCTGGGTACCGGTGATCATCACGTTCTTCCGGGCCCGGATCGCGGAGGCCAGGAAGGCGGCCAGGGTGGCGTCCAGGGTGCCGAGTTCGACCATCTCGGGCAGCGTCGCCGAGGCCACCCGGTGGCGCCGGATCGCGATGTACGGGCGGGGCGTCACCTCGGTGAGCGCCTGGAGGCGCATGCCGCCCTCCAGGCGCAGCGCGAGGGTCGGGCTGGCGGTGGAGAGGCTGCGCTCGCCGCCGCCGTGCTGGCGGGCCAGGTCCTGGAGCAGTTCGATGAGTTCGGCGTCGTTCTCGGCCACCGGCGGTACCTGGCGCAGGGGTTGGTGCACCTTGGAGACCCAGACGTCGTCGCAGCCGTTGATCAGGATGTTCTCGATCTCCGGGTCGTCCAGGTAGGGCTGGAGCCGGCCGGCCCGGAACAGCAGGTCGAAGACGGCCTCGGCGAGGGCGCGGTCCTGCTCGCGGGTGGGCGGGATGCCGTGGGTCTGCGCATAGGCGTCGGACCACCGGGCGACGGCCTCCTCGATCAGCGCCCGGCCGCGCTGACGGCGGGTGGCGCGGTCCGGATCGGAGCCGGAGGCGGCGGTCAACCGGGTGATCTGCTGGTGCAGTTCGGCCGCGACCTGGCGCTTGAGCTCCCGGGCGACCTGCGGGTCGACGGCGGGCCGGGTGACGGAGCCGCGCAGGTCCAGCGAGGGCAGCTGGGAGGGCACGGCGGCGGGCCCGGCCGCGCCGGGCGGAACGGGCTGGGGCACGACGGGCTGCGCCGGGGCGGGCTGGGGCGCGACCGGTCCCGGCCGGTACCCGTGCGGCGGGACGACCGGTCCGGGCGGCGGCGCGGCCCAGGGCAGCGCGGCCGGATCGGAGGCGGGACGCTGGTGCAGGGGGCTACCGCGCACGGAGCACCTCCCCGGGGTTGTTCGGGTACGGCCCGCCCATGTCGTCCTGACGGTTCGTCACTGTCGGCTGCTGGAGCGGGTACTGGTCTTCCGGTTCGCCGTACGGGGCGGACCGGACGTGTGCCGGGAAGGGTGCCGGCGCGGCCGGCTGCGGCGCCAGCCCGGCCAGCGGCGCCACCGGGCCGGTGGTGATCACCGGCGGGACGGGCTGCGGCGGAGTGTACGAGGGCTGCTCGCCCTCCGCCGTCCCGTAGCCGGACCGGCCGTGCACGGACCGGCCGTGGGCCGCCGTGCCGTACCCTCCCGGCGGGTACGGCGACGGGCCGTGGCCGCCCGGACCGTATCCCGGCTGGGCGTACCCCGGCTGCCCGTGGTCGGACTGGCCGCCCGTCCCGTAGGCCGACTGCCCGTACGGGCCCGGCGCGGACGCGGGCGGAGGAACCGGCCCCACCCCGGACGACGGCCCCGCCCCGGACGACGGCACGGGCCCGGTCCCGGGAACGGGCACGGACACCGACGGCTGCGGCGCCATCGGCACGGGCGGGGCCGGTATCGGCGGGGCCGGCACCGGAGCCGTCGGGACCGGCGGCATCGGCACCGCCGCCGCGACCGGGGCCGCCGCCGGGCCGCCCGCCGTCAGCCGGCCCGACGCCGCGTCCTGCGCCGCTCCCGGCGCGAGCCGCTGGCGCCGACGGCGGATCAGCAGCTGCACCTCGTCCGCCGCCGACCGCGCCGTGCGCATCAGCTCCGAGCGGATGAACCGCCGGTCGCCGGTGTCCCCGCCGTCGGAGAGCACCTTCGCCGTCCGGGTGGCGTGCGGCAGCACCCCGAGCACCGGCAGCCCGAGCTCGCGGGTCACCTCCGCCCTCGTGTACGGCCCCTCGGCGACCAGCAGCAGCCCGAGCGCGTCCGACCCGGTACCGGCGGTGGCCAGGTCCTCGGTCAGGGCGGCGAGCCGGGGCCGGACCGAGCTCAGCCCGCGCAGCGTGGTGCGCACCGTCGCCACCACCGCGTCGGCACGGCGGGCGAGCACCGCGCTGTGGCCGGTGGCCCCGGAGCGGCCGAGGTCCACGATGACGTCGTAGCCCTGCCGTTCCACGCCGTGCAGCAGTTCGGCGAGCGGTTCCCAGGTGTAGGCGAGGCCGGGCGCCTGGGTGGGGTCGGTCAGCCCGGGCAGCAGCAGCCGTTCGGCGTTGCCCTCGGGCGAGAGGTCGATCAGCTGCTCCCAGATGGTCTGCGTGAGCAGTCCGCGCCGGTCGGCGACGGCCAGGTTGCGCAGCCCGTACACCGCCTCGACCCGGCCCTCCAGGGCGCCGGCGAGCACCGCGCCGCCGTCCGGGTCGGCCTCGACCAGCAGGATCCGCCGGCCGGGCGACAGCGGCCACGACAGCAGCAGCGCCAGGGCGGTGGTGGTCGCTCCCGGTGCGCCCGGGCCGCCGACCACCGCGATCACGGCCATCAGGCGCCGCCCGTCGCCGCCGGGGCCCCGGAGGCGGCGCCGCCGGGGCCCGGCGTGGTGGCCCCGGGCGCCGCGCCCCCGGGAGCGGTGGCGGCGGC
>NZ_JBSHBN010000059.1:0-49497 GCF_053612025.1 Kitasatospora sp. NPDC054768 | reverse complement strand
GATCCGTCCCGTCGGACGGATCCGCGGGCGGCGCGGACGGTTCTCCTCCGTCACATAGGATGTCCGGCCGGAGGGGGGCGGAACGGCGGGGAGAGGACAGGTGCGGACAGCACGCACGGCACGGGCCACCACCGACTACGAGGCGGCGACCGGGCGGATCGCCGGGTTGCCGCTGCGCAGGCACCACGTCCTGCTGGCCGCCTGGACGGTGCTCTGGTTCCTCCTGGTGGAGCCCAGCGGCGGCTTCTCCTGGCACTACCTGCGCCAGGGCGAGCAACTGCTCTTCAGCGATCAGCCCGACGGCGGCCTGTCGCTCTACGCCCGCCACCCGGAGCTCCAGATCGGCCCGGTCAGCCTGGCCGCGGCAAGGCTCACCGCCCCGTTCGCACCGCACACCGGCGAGCTGATCGCCGAGGCGGTGAGCGCCGGGCTGGGCCTGGTGATGCTGGTCGTGGTCGGCCGCACCGCCGCCCTGTACTACCTCGGCACCGGGATCAACCACCGGCGG
The DNA here is from genome assembly GCF_053612025.1 of Kitasatospora sp. NPDC054768. NCBI lineage: Bacteria > Bacillati > Actinomycetota > Actinomycetes > Kitasatosporales > Streptomycetaceae > Kitasatospora > Kitasatospora sp. NPDC054768. Next base: position 48,989 of record NZ_JBSHBN010000059.1, on the reverse strand, counting down.
CTCCAGCAACGGCTGCTGATCGCCGGGCTGGCGTTCATCCCGATGTGGGTCGAGGTCTCGGTCCGCTTCGCGCACCTGGACGACGTCCTCGCGCTGTTCTTCACCACCCTCGCCGCCCACGCCCTGGCCCGCGGCAAGCCCGTCCAGGTCGCGGTGCTCCTGGCGCTGGCGGTGGACTCCAAGCCCTGGGCGATCGCCTTCGCCCCGCTGATCCTGGCGCTGCCCCGGCCCGCCTGGCTGCGCACCGCGCTCTGGTTCTGCGCCCTGGTGGCGATCGCCTGGCTGCCGTTCTACCTGGGCAACCTGGACACCATGGCGGCCGCCAAGTTCACCATCCCGAACCAGCCCGCCTCCGCGCTGCGCTGGTTCGGGGTCACCGACCCGTCCACCCCCTGGTGGGACCGGCCCACCCAGTTCGCGCTCGGCATCGGGCTCGGCTGCGTCGCCGTTTGGCGCGGCCGCTGGCCGGCCGTGGTGCTGCTGGGCGCGGACGCCCGCGTCCTGCTCGACCCGAGCGTCTACACCTACTACACGGCCTCGATCCTGCTCGGCACCCTGCTCTGGGACGCGGTGGGGCAGAAGCGGCTCGTCCCGTGGTGGAGCTGGATCGCGCTGGTCGCGCTGTACGGCGGCACGCTGTTCCTCCCGTCGGACGCGGCCCGCGGCTTCGTCCGGCTCGCCTTCGTGGTGGTCTCCGCCGCGTACGTGCTGTTCTGGCCCGCGCAGCGGTCCCGTCGGCCGCGGTCCGGTGCGCCGGGCGACGGCGACGGCGACGGCGAGGGCGGTGCCGTCGGCCACCGGGGCGGGCGACGGCGCGTGCGGGTGTCGGCCGGCGCCGGGGTCTGATGCGGGAGGGCCCGCTCCCGTTCACCGCTTGACCCTCACGCGACGTGAGAGCCGAGGGTGGTGGTCAGCACCAGGGAGGAACTCCGATGACCAGTGAGGGCTACTCGGTCGGCGCCGTGGCGAAGATCGCCAAGGTGACCGTCCGCACCCTGCACCACTACGACGGGATCGGTCTGCTGTCCCCGGCCGGCCGTACCCGGTCCGGCTACCGCCGGTACACGGACGCCGACCTCGACCGGCTGCAGCAGATCCTCTTCTACCGAGAGCTCGGGTTCCCCCTGGAGGAGATCGCGGCGATCCTGGACGACGACTCGGTCAGCCCGACCGAACACCTCCGGCGGCAGCACCGGCTGCTCACCGACCGGATCAGTCACCTCCAGGAACTCGCCTCAGCCGTCGAACACGCCATGGAGGCACGGAGAATGGGCATTCAGCTGACCCCGGAGGAGAAGTTCGAGATCTTCGGCGAGGACTACCAGGAGGACTGGGAGCAGGAGGCCGAGCAGCGCTGGGGCGACACCACGGCCTGGGCCGAGTCGCAGCGCCGCACCGGCGGCTACTCCAAGGCCGACTGGCAGCGGATCCAGGCCGAGATGACCGGGCTCAACGACCGCCTGGCCGAGGCGCTCACCGCCGGCGAGCCCGCCGACGGCCCGGTGGCCACGGACCTCGCCGAGGAGCACCGGCAGCACATCTGCCGGAACTTCTACGACTGCACGTACACCATCCACCGCGGCCTGGCCGGGCTGTACGTCTCCGACCCGCGCTGGACCGACACCTACGAGAAGATCGCGCCGGGCCTGGCCCAGTGGCTGCACGACGCCATCCTCGCCAACGCCGACCGGCGCGAGGAGAAGCGCGCGGGGCAGTAGGCCGCGCGCCCGGGCCACCCCGCGCCCACCCCGCGCCCACGCCACCCCGCGCCCGAAGAAGCGCAGGGCCCGGGCCATCCCGCGCCCGAAGAAGCGCAGGGGTCAGGCCACCCCGCGCCCGAAGGAGCGCCGGTAGGCGGTCGGGGAGGTTCGCATCACCCGGCCGAAGTGGTGGCGGAAGGTCGCGGCGCTCTCGAAGCCGACCGCCGCGGCGATCTCCTCCACCGACCCCTCCGGCGACTCCAGCAGCGCCAGACTGGCCGCGATGCGCTGGGTGACGACCCAGCGCATCGGGCTGGTCCCGTTGCGGGCGGTGAAGTGCCGCAGGTACGAGCGGTCCGACATCCGGGCGGCGCCGGCCAGTTGCGAGATGGTCAGCGGGGAGGCCAGGTGGTCCAGCGCCCACTGCATGCTGCGGGCGATCCCGTCGTCCTCCTCCTCGACCGGGCGGACCGCCGCCTCGATGAACTGGGACTGCCCGCCGTCCCGGTGCGGTGCCACCACGAAGCGCCGGGCCACCGTGTTGGCCACTTTGGCGCCGTGGTCCCGGCGGACCAGGTGCAGGCAGAGGTCGATGCCGGCCGCGCTGCCCGCGCTGGTCAGCACGTCGCCGTTGTCCACGTAGAGCACGTCCGGATCGACCCGCACCGCGGGGTACCGCTGCTGGAGCAGCTCGGCGTACCGCCAGTGGGTGGTCGCCCTCCGGCCGTCCAGCAGCCCGGCGGCGGCCAGGGCGAAGGCGCCCGAGCAGATCGACACGATCCGGGCGCCGCGCGCGTGCGCGGTGCGCAGCGCCTCGACCAGCGCGGGGGAGACGTCCCCGGCCCGGCGACCGGGAGATGCCCCCACGCCGCCGAACGCGTTCGGCACCCCGGGGACCACCACGGTGTCGGCCGCGGCCAGCTCGTCCAGCCCGTGCCGGGCGGTCAGCGTGAAGCCGCCCACCGCCTCCAGCGCCGTACCGGGCCGGTCCGCGCACACCTTCAGCCCGTACCAGGGCGCCGCCAGCAGGCCGGTCAGCTCGGGTCGCGCAAGCCCGAACACCTCGACCACCACGCCGAGTTCGAACGGCGCCATGCCCGGGAAGGCGTACACGGCGACGTCGTGCACGGGCTCCGGGCGCCGACCGATGGTGACGGCCACCGGCCGTGGCCCGACGGCGGCTTCGGCGACCGGGGCGCCGGCCGGGCCGTCGACGTTCTGCTCGGCCATGCGAACCCCCTGTTCACGGGTGGCGGAATGCCGGTGAGTGTAGCCGTCCCGGCCCCTTCGGAATTTTCTTCGAACCCGACTGCAACCTTCACCTCCGTCACACGTCCTTTGGTACGGGGGCGGAGGGAACCCGGCGGAGGGCGGCTGGGATGATCCCCCCGATCACGATCTTGATCAGGTGGACCTGACGGAACGGCGGCCGCCGTCACCGTCCCGGGGGAAAGCGGAATCGCGAATGTCCATGGCCATCGGGCCGACCGCCGTGCAGGCAGGGGGGCGCGGCTTCTCCGTCCGCGGAGTGGTCGCCGCACTGTTCGGCGCGCAGGAGGTCGGCGAGCCGCTCGCCGCCGTCGCCACCGAGCAGGAGGCGAAGCAGCGCCGCTCCGGGTTCCGGCTGCTGCGCGGCGGCCGGAAGCCCGCCGAGGACCGGCCCACCCTGACCGACCTCTACCACGCCCACCGGCTCGGTCTGGTCCGGATGGCGGTCCTGCTGGTCGACCACCAGGACCTGGCCGAGGACGTCGTGCAGGACGCCTTCACCCAGCTCTACCAGCGCTACGGCGAGGAGCTGGACGACCTCGACAACGCCCTCGGCTACCTGCGCACCTCGGTGGTCAACGGGGCCCGCTCGATGCTTCGCCGCCGCAAGACCGCCCGCGAGTACGTGCCGCCGCACGTGGCCGACGCCCCGTCCGCCGAGGACCACGCGGTGCTCAACGACGAGCACCGCCGGGTGCTGGTCGCCCTGCAGGAGTTGACTCCCCGCCAGCGTGAGGTGCTGGTGCTGCGCTACTGGTCCGACATGTCGGAGGCGCAGATTGCCGAGACCCTGGGACTGTCCCGGGGCGCCGTGAAGTCCACTGCCAGCCGCGCTCTGGACGCCTTGGAAAAGCACCTGGAGAAGGTTCGATGACCGACAAGCTCCCCCGCCGCATCGGCGGCGACGGCGACGGGCCGGCCGAGACACCGACGGAACGGCTGCTCCGCGAGGCGATGACGGCCCGGGCCTCCATGGTCACGGCGGCCGGCCTGCGACCGGCCGCTCCCCCGAAGAACCGGATCCGCCGGCTGCGCCCGGTGTACGCCGTCACCGTGCCGCTCGGCCTGGCCGCCGCCATGGCGCTCGGCGTGCTCACCTTCCACGGCGAGCCGGTCGCCCAGGACCAGGTCCCGCCCCCGGCCGCCACCCTGACCGCCGCGCCGAGCCCGACGCCCGAGCCGACCGGCGAGCCCAGCCCGACGGCTGCCCCCACCGCCTCGGGCACCCCCGCCGGCGAGGCCGAGCCCGAGGTCCCGCTCGCCGACGGCGCCGCCCCCTCCGCCCCCTCGGCCTCCAACACGCCGCCCGGTGCGGCGAGTTCGTACAACTTCAGGGGTGTCAGGTTCAAGGTTCCGGCCGGTTGGAAGGCCGTGCCGGTCTCGACCAGTCAGGTCTGCGTCCTGAGCCCGGGGGCTCCGACGGACCCGCAGCAGGGCTGGGCGCCGGCGAAGTGCGAGCCGTACGGCGTCCTGGTCGTGGTCTACAACAGCCCGGACGAGATCGTCGGCGGTGCCTGGCCGACGACGGCCGACCTGACCGCCGACGGAGGCTGGGGCCACCAGCCGAACTGCCCGATCTGGGGCCGGCCCTACATCCCCGAGAACGGCTACTCCTCGATCGGCGCCCCGGTGCGGACCAAGCCCACCGTGGCCGGCCGGACGATCGACAAGACCCAGTGGAACGTCACCTGCAAGCCCGGGGACACCTTCACGGCCCAGCTGTGGGGGATGGGTACGGACCAGGTCTTCGTGGTGGCGAACGGGCTCAAGAGCGACTACCAGTCGGGCCTGACGGCGATCGTCAACAGCCTGGACGTGAGCGGCCACAAGGCGCCGGGCCTGTCCGCGACCGAACAGGCCGCGAAGGACCTCGTCATCACGGTCGACGGAGGCATCGGCGCGGGGCAGAAGGTGTCCAACAGCGGCACCCCGGTGACCTTCACGGTGACGTACCGGAACTCCGGCCAGAAGACCTACGACAAGCTCCAGCCGCTGGTGTACACCAACGAGTACGCCGGGACGCCGCCGAACGAGGTGCTCCCGACGAACAAGGGCAAGCTGGAGCGCCAGGACGGCGGCAGCTGGACGGAGATCCCGCTCTCGATGGGGGGCGGCATGGACTACGCCGCGGTGAGCCAGAAGGCCTGGTTCTCGCTCGCGCCGGGTGAGTCCAAGAAGGTGACCTACCGGATGGCCCTGGACCTGGTGGACGGGCCGGGGACGATGCCGGTGTCCGTCCAGGCGACGCTGCCGTACGACGGCACCACGACGCTGACGCCGTTGAAGGAGCTGACCGTCCCGGTGACGGTCGTGAAGTAGCCGTCCCAGGCGGGCCGTCGAGGCGCCGTGACCGGGTATCTCCCCTGGTCACGGCGCCTTTCGGCATTCCGGGCGAAGTCCGCGAAAAATTCTTCGAACCCACCTGCAACCCCCCGGCGGGATGGACGTCTATCAGGGTGAGAGGCGGGGAGAGCGAGCCGGCGGAGCCGGGGGGGCTCGGGCCGGCTCCTCGGGGCGCGACATCAGGCGCCCGTTCATCCGATCACCATCACCTTCATCACCACGTGTCCTTGGGGGGACTGTCACATGAACGCGTCCGTTATCGCCCGTATTGCGAAGATTGTCCCGCTGGCCGTCGTCGCCGCCGTCGGTGTCGCCGCCTGCGGCCCGACGAACGGCGGAGCGTCCGTCGCCGCCTCCGCTCCCGCCTCCACCCCGGCCGTCACCTCCTCGGCCACGCCGGGCGCGGGCGCCGTCCCGGCCACCCCCACCCCTGCCGCGCCGACCACCGAGGCGGCTCCGGCCGCCGCCGCGCCCGCGACGGAGGCGCCCGCGGCCCCCGCTGCCGCCGGGACCGACGCCAAGCCGGCCGCGAAGGCGCCGGCCAAGCCGGTCTCCGCCAAGCCGGCGCCCGCCAGGCCCGGCGGCATCGGCATCACCTTCAACGGCCTGCGCGAGGGCCAGAAGATCCAGGTGGGCGACAAGGTCGCGTTCTCGGTGACCTGGAAGAACAACGACGCCTCGGGCACCCGCGCGGTGGCGCCGGTGGTGGCGACGCAGCAGTACGAGGGCGCGCCGTGCCAGCTGGTGCTCTCGATGGCGGAGGGCACGCTGGAGCGCAAGGACGCCTCGGGCTGGACCGCCCTGCCGGCACTGAGCCAGGGCGGCGGGATGGACTACGCGGGCACCGGCGACGCCGCCGCCTTCACCCTGGCCGCGGGCGAGAGCCGGACGGTCGAGTACCGGATGTCGCTCGACGTGAACAACCGCCCCGGAAGCCTCGCCATCGAGGCGGACGCCCCGACCCCGCACGCCAAGTCGTACAAGGACATGGCCAGGAGCGTGGTGACCGCGAAGGTCGTCGATGCCCACCGCCCGGTGGTGAACTCGGTCTCCGAGCCGTCCCTGCTGGTCTACGGCGGCGCCCCGACCGAGTTCTCCTACAAGCTCTCCTCGCCGGACGGTGTCACCCGGCTGTACCCGTCGGTGTTCCTGTCCACCCGGAACAGCGAGGGGCTGTCCGAGTCGGACGTCACGGTGCAGGCGAAGGTCGGCGACGAGTGGAAGACCCTCACCACGGTCCAGGACTGCAACGGTCGGCTCGGGGCTGAGCCGGCCGAGCTGGCGGACCTCCTCCCGGGCAGCTCGGTCTCGTACACCTTCCGGGTCGCGGTGGCGCGGCACGCCGGACCGATGGCCATCGAGGTCGGCGGGGTGGCCGCCGGCCACCACAGCGCGGACTCCCTGGTCCAGCCCTACAGCAAGGGCTGAGCCCGCACCGAAGCCGAAGGGCCCGGCCTCCCACTGCTCGGGAGGCCGGGCCCTTCACCGTGGCCTCGTCATGGCCGTCGTGCGGCGGCTCAGGCGAGCGAGGCCATCCAGGCCTCGACGTCCTCGGCGCTGCGGGGCAGGCCGGCCGAGAGGTTCTCGTTGCCGTCGGCGGTGACCAGGATGTCGTCCTCGATCCGGACGCCGATGCCGCGGTACTCCTCCGGCACGGTCAGGTCGTCCTGCTGGAAGTACAGGCCGGGCTCGACGGTCAGCACCATGCCGGGGACCAGCAGCGCGTCGACGTGCTCCTCGCGGCGCGAGTGGGCGCAGTCGTGGACATCCAGGCCGAGCATGTGCCCGGTGCCGTGCAGGGTCCAGCGGCGCTGGAGGCCGAGCTCCAGGACCTTCTCGACGTCGTACACCGAGGCGTCCAGCAGGCCCCAGGCGAGCAGCCGCTCGGCGAGGACGCGCTGCGAGGCCTCGTGGAAGTCGCGGAACCGGGCGCCGGGCCGCACCGCGGCGATGCCGGCCTCCTGGGCGTCGTACACGGCGTCGTAGATCCGGCGCTGGAGCCCGGTGAAGCGGCCGTTGATCGGCAGGCTGCGGGTGACGTCGGCGGTGTAGAGGGTGCTGGTCTCCACGCCCGCGTCCAGCAGCAGCAGCTCGCCGGGGCGCACGTCGCCGTCGTTGCGCACCCAGTGCAGGGTGGTGGCGTGCGGGCCGGCCGCGGCGATGGTGCCGTAGCCGACGTCGTTGCCCTCGACCCGGGCGCGGCGCCAGAAGGTGCCCTCGATCCAGCGCTCCGAGGTGGCGACGGCCTGGCCCAGCTCGCGGACCACGTCGGTGAAGCCCTTGACGGTGGCGTCGCAGGCGGCGCGCAGCTCGCCGATCTCCCACGCGTCCTTGACCAGCCGCAGGCCGCTCAGGAACTCCTTGAGCCCGGCGTCCTTGTCCTCGTCCAGGGCGTCGGCGAGCGCGGCCTCCAGGCCGGCGTCGTAGCCGCGGACGATCCGGGTCGGCACGGCGGGGTCCGCGGCCTTCGCGGCCAGCTCCTCGGCGGCCTGGCGCACGTCGCGGGCGGGCAGGCCGAGCAGCTGCTCCTGCTCGCTCAGGCTGTGCCGGCGGCCGACCCACAGCTCGCCGTTGCCGTCCAGCCAGAACTCGCCGTTCTCGCGGTTCGAGCGGGGCAGCAGGTAGAGCACGAACGCGTGGCCGGCGTCGCCGGTCGGCTCGCCGACCAGCACCGCGTCCTCGGTCTGGTCACCGGTGAGGTGGACGTACTCGCTGGAGGCGCGGAACGCGTAGTCGGTGTCGTTGGAGCGGACCCGCAGGTTGCCGGCCGGGACGACCAGGCGCTCGCCGGGGAAGGCGGCGGAGAGCGCGGCGCGGCGCTCGGCCGCGTACGGGGCCTGGGCGACGGGGGAGAGGCCGTGCAGCTCGGTGTCGGCCCAGCCGGACTTCATCGAGGCGGCCAGCTCGTCGGAGATCTCGCCGTAGAGACCGTTCTTGCGGCCCTTGTGCTGCTCGGGCTCCTCGCCGCCCTCGGCCTCGGGGTTCTCGGCCACCGCGGGGGTACGGTCCTCGGTCACGTGCAACGCCTCCTTGGGGGGTGGTACCGCCGCCCCTCGGGGGAGGTGTCGGATCGCGACACGCGCGGGCGGCCGTGCGTCCATGGTACGGACGCCGGGCCGCCCGCCCTTTTCGGGTCCGAACCTTCACTCGAAGCGGGCCGCCAGCAGCATCAGGTCGTCGGTGGCGGTGCCCGCGGCCGGCGGGGCCGGGCAGACGGCCAGCAGGTGGGCGCAGAGCCGGTCCGGGTCGATCCGCACGTCGCGCGGGGCGTCGGCGGCGGCGCGGCGCAGGTTGGCCTGCCCGGCGTGCAGGGTGGGGCCGAAGCGGCGGGCCAGGCCGTCGGTGTAGAGCAGCAGGGTGTCGCCGCGCTCGGCGGTGAACTCCACCCCGGGGGCCTCCCAGCAGGCCAGCATGCCGAGCGGGGCGGAGAGCGAGGTCTCGACGAACTCGGCGCCGTGCCGGCCGACCAGGACCGGCGGGCAGTGCCCGGCGCCGGCCAGGGTGATCCGGCGCTCCTCGGGCTCGACCCAGGCGTAGACGGCGGTGGCGGAGCGGCTCGGCTCGGTGGTCTTGAGCAGCAGCTCCAGGTCTCCCAGGACGGAGACCGGGTCCTCGCCCTCCAGCACCGCGTACGCCCGCAGCGCGGCCCGGACCCGGCCCATCGCGGCGGCCGCGCCGGGGGCGGAGCCGGGGCCCGCGCCGGGGCCGTCGCCGGAGACGGAACCGACGGTGAGGCCGATGGTGCCGTCCGGCAGCGGGATCGCGTCGTACCAGTCGCTGCCGGCGGAGCGCTCCAGCCCGGCGGGGACGAGCCGGGCGGCCAGCCGCAGCCCGGCGGCCTGGGGGAGGCGGTCCGGCAGCAGGCCGCGGCGCAGCGCCTCGGTGGTGCGCGAGATCCGGTCCGCCTCCAGCTGCTTGGCGAGCAGCGGGGCGGCGATCTCGCAGTAGTGGCGGGCCAGTTCGCGCTGGCATTCGGTCGGTTCGGCGGGCTCGTCGTAGAACCAGAGGGCGGCGGCGAGCGGGCCGTCCTCGGCGGTGGCGAGCGGCAGGCCGTAGGCGCCGCCGAGGCCGAGGTGGACGGCGAGTTCGCGCAGCCGGGTGCCGATGGCCGGGTCCTCGGCGAGGTCGCGGGAGTGCAGCCGGGCGGGCCGGTCCCGTTCGCGCAGCAGCCGGGCCAGCAGGCTCTGCTCGGTCGGGACGGTCTCCAGGGCGCCGAGGCTGGCGCGGTCGAGGCCGAAGCCGACCGGCTGTCCGGGCCCGCCGCCGGGCCGCCTGGTGACCAGCACGCCGCGCCGGGCGCCGAGCAGGGCGGCGCCGGAGGCGAGGACGGTGTCCAGGGTGGCGGCCAGGCCGCGGGTGCGGGCGAGCCGCTCGGTGTGCTCGTGCAGGCTGGTGATTTCGGACAGGCGTCCGGCCAAACGGTCCTGCACGGCGGCGGACGGCGCCGTGCGGGCGTCCGTCGTGCCGTCCAGGGCGTCGACGGGGCCGGGCAGGTCCGGCAGGTCGAGGACGGTGAGCCCGCCTGCGCAGCCGGGTTCGCCCGGCTCGGCGGTCGTCGTCGACGGGAGGGCCGTCGACGGGTGGGACTCGTTCATGCCGTCACTCCTGACGCGGTGCTACGTGCCATGCGAAACCCCCAGATACGGCCAATGTGGAGCGAGCACGGCCTTAGGGCGCGTTTCGCCTCGATTCGCTACTACTCGTCATTGATCGACAGCAATGCCACCACTTCTACACAGGCCATTCGGGGCATGTCCAGATCCAGGACGACGCGGTGGCCTGTTCCACATCCATCGCGACCCGGTCGGGGGGCGCGCGGGGTTGGTGCGCGCGCCGGTCGGGCCGGGAGGCATGGAGCGGGCCGCGAACGGGCAGAACCGGGAGGACGGCCCGGGCGGCCGTCCGGATCGTATGTCCGTGCCGCCCGTGAGCCGGGCTGGCCGGAACTCTCTCACTCGTACGGTGGAACCAAGCGTGCCCGGGCGGCGTCCATCCGTCGCGTACGGGATTCTCGTTCCAAGGGCTGTGCCGGTGCGCGGCCCTTTCATGTCGTGCTCCACACCCGCTCCACGTCGAAGCCGCGCCGCCCGCCCTGCCGCCCGCCCCGCGCCGCGCCGCCCGGGGACCGTGCCGCGGCGGGCCCGCACGGAGGATCCCGACGGACGCCGGCGGGGCGGAGCGAACCGAGCGGTCAGGGAAAGGAACGAGCGCCATGCGTGAGAATCCGAAGGACCGGTCGGAGGAGCGTTCCGCCCGGCTCGCCGCGGCCCTGGCGGCCGCCGTCGACCACCGCTGGCCCGTGGTGCCGGGCGCCGTGCTGCGCGACGGCCGGTGCTCCTGCGGCGACCTGGACTGCACCGTCCCCGGCGCGCACCCCCACGACCCCTCGCTGCTGGCCGCCACCACGGACGCCCGGATGGTGCGCTGGTGGTGGGAGCGGCAGAGCCCGGACGCGCCGGTGCTGGCCGCCACCGGCTCCACGGTCTCGGCGGTCAGCCTGCCCGCGGCGGCCGGCGCCCGGGCGCTGGTCTACCTGGGCGCGCTGCGGCTGCCGCTCGGACCGGTGCTGGCGATGCCGGGCCGCTACGCGCTGTTGGTGGCCCCGTACTCGCTGGACGTGCTCGGTGAGATGCTCGCCCAACTCCCTTGGGTGCCGGGCTCGTTGCGCTATCACGGGCCGGGTGGCTTCCTGGCACTGCCGCCCGGAGGCGCGGCCGCGGGGGTCGCCGCGGCCGGAGGCCGGGGGAAGGTGCGCTGGGTGCTGGCACCGCGGCCGGGCGCCGGCGGCGGGGTCTGGCTGCCGCAGGTCGGGCCGCTGCTGGGGGAGTTGGTGGAGGCGGCGGTCCGGTTGGACAGCGGACGCTCGGCCTACTGAGGACCGCAGGTGCCGGGCGGGGCGCCGGGGCCTCCGTCGGGGCCTTCACCGGGGCGTTCCGGAAAAACAAAAGATCCGGCCGCTGGCGACGGGGGATGCACCAGCGGCCGGACTCTTTAGACAGTAACAAGGATCTGCGCCCGCGCCAATTTCCAAGACGCCCTCCACGCCCGGAAATTGCGCGTTCACCGCGACAATGTGACGCGTATCACGCGGATCCTGCGCGCTTTAGTTCAGGGTGACCTGACGGTTCACCAGGTTCGCGCGGGCGCGCCGCTCCTCGGCGGTCAGCGGGGTCCCGTCGGCGAGCACGGCGGCGAGCCGCTCGGCGAACTCGGCGGCCGGCTTCTCGCAGTCGGCGGCGGTCATCGCGAGCGGGAGATCCCACACCGGGACGGTCAGGCCGTGCGCGCGGAACGAGCCCACCAGGCGGGTGTCCGCGCCGAGCGAGGCCTCGCCGGCCGCGTTCAGCCGGGCCAGCGCGTCCAGCAGTTGCTCCTCCGGCACGGTCATCACCCAGCGCAGGTGGTTCTTGTCCGGAGTGCCGCACCAGTAGGCGGAGTCCACGCCGGCGAGCTTCTCGGTCGGGATGGCCGAGGCGTTGGCGCGCTCCAGGGAGGCGGCGACCTCACCGGTGGCGGCCTCGGCGTCCTCCAGCCAGAACTCGAAGCCGGTGTGCACGGTGGGCGTGAACGCGGCCCCGGCGTCCAGCAGGTCCTGCAGGCGGCGCCCGCCCGGGACGGTCCGGCGGGCCGGCACCGGGCTGCCCGGCTCGGTGGCCAGGGCCAGCTCCAGGGCGTCCGCGAGGTCGCGGCTGAGGTCGCCGGAGGCGGACTGGGTCTGCAGGCCGAGCAGGATCGAGCCGTCCTGGCGGCGCAGGGCCGGCCAGGCCAGCGGCAGCACGGTGGCCAGGGTCACCGACGGGACGTCACCGGTGGCGCCGTCCGCCACCCCGGCGGCCAGCGTCAGCGGCACCGTGGCGGCGGGCACCAGCTCGCGCAGCGCCACCCAGTCGGCCTCGCCCGACAGGCCCTCGAACGGGCGGTGCACCAGCTCCTGCACCGCGTGCGAGGCCTCCCGGCCGTGACACGCCTTGTACCGGCGGCCGGAGCCGCAGGGGCAGTCCTCGCGGGCCCCGACCACGGGGATCTCGCCCGTGACGGCGGTGGTGGACTGGCGCTGCGGCGCCTTCTTGGCGGCCTTCTTGCCCATGCTGCGGCTCTCCCGGAAACGGTGGTCCTGTGTTCCGGGAAGCCTAACGACACATTCCCCGCGCCCGGCTCACGCGCTACGGGCGTCGCCCCCGGTGCGCCGGGCGTGCCGGGCCCGGGCGGGCAGCGCCGCCCAGACCGTGACCTCGCCGGGGGCGTCGCGCACGCCCCAGTCGCTGGCCAGCTGGTCGACGATGCTCAGGCCGCGGCCGCCGCGCGAGGTCAGCGAGGGACTCGCGGGCAGCGGCCGGGTGGCCGCCCCGCCGTCCGTGACCTCCAGGGTGAGCACCCCGTCGGCGTGCATCTGCCAGCGGACCAGCACGCCGCCGTCCGGCTCGTCCGAGCCCTCGGCGGACTCCCGGCCGCCCGGTGCGGCGCGCGTCCCGGACGGGACGCCGACCAGCACCTGCCCGAGCACCTCGGCCCGGCCGCTGCGGCCCAGGGCCGGCAGCGGGCCGAGCGGACGGGCGTATCGACAGGCGTTGCTCAACAGCTCGGAAAGGATCAGAACAGCATCATCGATGACCGGTTCCGGTATCTGCCGGTCACCCAGATCTCGACGCAGTCGGCGCCGTGCGACCCCGACACTCGCTGGGCCGTGCGGCACTGCCATGGTCGATGAAGTCGGCACTTCACGCGCCACCATCAACGCCACCCCCGGACCTCCTTCAGCGTATGCCGAGGGAGAGATGCCCCTTGGTAATGCGTCGGAAACGAGCACCGGACGATCCCGCGAGCCCATTTCGAGTGCGGCGACCGACGGTCGACATCAGGTCATTCCGTGCTCACCCTCTGTCGCCTGGATGCAAGAATTCCGGCAATTTCGCGCAAGGAAGGTTTGACTGCCGACCAGAGTGATCGGACCGGAGTGATCGGATCGGGAGGATCCGACCGGGCCGACCGGACGCAAGTGACCGGACGCAAGTGACCGGACGGAGCGACCGGACGGAGCGACCGGTTCGGGGCGACCGGATCGGGCGGGTGCGGCCCCGGACGCGCCGGCGGATCACCGGCCGAGCTGCGCCAGCACCTCCGCGGGCCGGTTGGTGATGATCGCGGACACCCCGAGCTCCAGGCAGAGCTCGACGTCGGCCGGCTCGTCCACCGTCCACACGTGCACCTCGTGCCCCAGCTCGCGCAGCCTGGTCACCAGGTGCGGGCGGGCCCGCACCAGCTCGATGCCCGGGCCGGCGATCCGCGCCCCGCCCGGCAGCGGCGAACCCTCGCGCAGCCGGCCGAGCAGCGGCAGGGTCCGCTCGAACAGGAACACCCGCCGGTACTGCGGCGCGGCGGCGGCCACCCGGTTCAGCGCGATCGAGGAGAAGCTCATGATCCGGGCGGACGGGCGGTCGCCGCCCCGGGTCGCGCCGATCCCGAACCGCTCCAGCGTCCGCAGCAGCTCGGCCTCCACCCGGCCGCGGAAACGCACCGGGTGCTTGGTCTCGATCGCCAGGTCCACCGGGCGGCCGCACTCCACCACCAGCTCCAGCAGCCGCTCCAGCCGCAGCACGCCGCGCAGCTCCGGGTCGACGCTGGGGCGGCCGGTCTTCCAGGCGCCGAAGTCGTAGTCCTCCAGCTCGGCGAGGGTCATCGCCGAGACGGTGCCCCGGCCGTTGGAGACCCGGCCGATCCGGCGGTCGTGCACGCAGACCAGCGCGCCGTCGGCGGTGACCCGGACATCGCACTCCAGCGCGTCGGCGCCCTCGTCGAGCGCGCGCCGGTAGGCCGCGAGGGTGTGCTCGGGCAGGGCGTGGGAGGAACCGCGGTGGGCGATCACCTGGACGGACGGCACGGTGCGCGCCGCCGGCGAGGACAGGTCTGGGCTGGTCACAGGCCCAACGATAGGCGGCACAGGTGAAGCGCGGACAAAGACGGCCCCAACCTGTGGGGCCGTCTTCCTGCCCGCGGAGCCGTCCCGGCCGGGCCCGCGGGGCCGGGCCGCCCCCGCTTCGCCCGGTGCGGGCGGCCCGCTCAGTGCCGGTCGGCGCGGCGGGAGAGCGGGGTGAGCGCCCAGGTGACCAGGGCGGGCACCAGGAAGGCGAACAGCGAGGCGGAGGTCCACTCCTGCGGGGTGAAGTGCAGCGACTCCTGGGCCGAGGTCCAGAAGTCCGTCCACCAGCCGGCCACCTTGGTCGGCGCGATGAACTGGTAGACCGCGAAGCCCAGGGCCCACGGCAGCAGCATCGGCCAGCGGGACGGCGCGTCGGCGGAGAGGTTCCAGCCGCGCCGCCCGGCGCCGAGGAAGTAGTCCACCACGAGCACCGCCAGCAGCGGCACGAACACCGAGCCGATCAGCCCGAGGAAGCCGTAGTAGGTGTCGGTGAACTCGTCGATCCGCAGCGCCAGCACGGTGGTCAGCGCGCCGATCGCGCCGGAGAGCACCCGGCGGTCCACCTTCGGCAGCAGGTTCTGCACCGACATCGCCGTCGAGTACACGTTGGCGAAGGACTGGTCCGTCTCGCGCAGCACCAGCACCAGCAGGAACAGCCAGCCGGCCCAGACCCCGAGGAAGGAGTCGAAGATCCGGTTCGGATCGCCGTCCGACTGCAGCAGCGCCATCAGGCCGAGCACGTAGCACCAGACCTGGGCGATCGTGTAGCCGGAGAAGCTGCCCCAGAACGCCGAGCGCGGGGTGCGCGAGTGCCGGGTGTAGTCGGCGGCCAGCGGGACGAAGGAGACCGACACCGCGATCATCGCGTCGGTGGCGCCCAGGAAGCCGTGCCAGTTGCCCGCCCCCGGGTCCGGCACGCCCTGGCGGCCCAGCTGGACGGTGAAGTACACCATCGCCACCGCGACCGCCCCGGCCACGAAGCGGCGCAGCACCGCGATCGAGCCCAGCGGCCAGATGGTCAGCGCCGTGGTCAGCGCGCCCGCGAGCAGGACGAACAGCCAGCGGTAGCCGGTGGTGTGCGCGACGGTCTGCGCGCCCGCCGAGATGGTCAGCAGCTCGAACACGCCCCAGCCGATGCACTGCACGATGTTCAGCACCGTCGGCAGGTACGACAGCCGGGTGCCGAACAGACCGCGCAGGTTCGCCATCGCGGGGGCGCCGGTGCGGGCGCCGATCAGCGAGGCCACGCCGAGCATCGCGGTGCCGACCGCCGTACCGACCGTGATCGCGGTCACCGCGGCGACCAGCGACAGCTCGCTGCCGGGGGCGCCGAGCACGGTGGCGGCGGTGGAGAAGCCGATCAGGCTGACGCCCAGGTTCATCCAGAGCGCGAAGTGGTCCCGGAAGCGCAGCGTGCGCGGCGGCTCGGTGTCCAGCACCAGGGGCGCTTCGACGTGCTCGGGGCGCTCCAGGACGGCGGTCGCGCCCGCGGCGGAGGCGTCCGCACCGGGGGCGGGAACGTTCGCGCCCGAAGAAGAGGATGGCGAAGCAGGCGGCATGGCCGATACTCCCTACGCCGGCATTACCCGGACAGGTTCCGGCGGTCAGCGCCCCCTCGACCGTCCGTCACTCGTGTGGCGTACGGTCGACATGCGCACTCTCAGCCTGGTGGGTCCAAGCTCCCGCGTGTCAGTTTGGAGCGACAGGCTAACCGGCACGGGGGCGAACGCCCAAGGCCGAGGGTGTGCGGTCCGCATCGCGGGACGCCCGGCGGGGGAGGGGAGCCTCGGCCGTCGGTGCCGGTGCCGGCGTGGGTGCCGGCGTGGGTGTCGGAGCCGGTGTTCGGTGCCGGCGTCGGGTGTCGGCGTCTGCGTCGGCTAAGGATTCTTATGAGTTCTTCAGAGGGGTCCTTACGGCAATCGAATCGACAGTGCGAAAAACTATGGTCCTTGGTTCTGCCAGCTATGGAGGTCGTCCGTGAGCACCGAGCGCGAGGTTGGGCCCGCCGGGCCGCAGGGGGAGCAGCCCGCCGGGCAGGGGGCGGCCGAGTCCGCTTCCGAAGGCCCCGCTCAGGGCGGGCACCAGCCGACCATGGCCTTCCGGCGGGTGCCCGAGCCGGAGTCGGGCGCCGTCGAGGCCGCCCCCGTCGAGGCGGCACCGCCCGTCGACGCCGTCGCGGCCGAGGGTGTCCCGGCCGAGGGCGGGCACAAGCCCACCGTCGCCTTCACCAAGGTGCCCGCACCGGAGGCCCCCGCGGCTCCCGCGGCCCCCGCGGCCCCCGCGGCCCCCGCGTCCCCTGCGGCGCCCGCCGCCGAGCAGCCGGCCGTCGACCCGGTCACCGGCTACATCGACGCGCCGCCGCCGGTCCTGCCGCCCGCCCCGCAGGCTCCGGTGGCCCCGCTCGCCGCGCCCGCCCCGGCCGCGGCCCCCGCCGCCCCGGCGCTGCCGCCGGTCGACAACCCGTACGCCACCCCGACCCACGGCGTCCCGGCGGCCGGCGCGCACGAGGGCTACGGCGCCGCTCCGGCCGCCCCCGGCGCGCACGAGGGCTACGGCGCCGCCCCCGCCGCGCACGGCCACCACCCCTTCGGGGCCGGTCAGCCGCTCGGCGGCTGGGGCCCCGCCCACGACTCCACCTCCGGCGGCGCGGGCTACCCCGGCGGCCCGGCGGGCCCGCTCGGCTACCCGGCGGACCACCCCGGCGGTCCGGTCGGCCCCGGCGGCCCGCGCAAGAAGCGCGGCGGCCTGGTCGCCCTGATCGCGGCCGTCGCGCTGGTCGCCGGTGTGGCCGGCGGCGTGCTCGGCGTGACCGTCACCGACAATGCCGACAAGCGCAGCTCCGCGAACGACCACCGCAGCACCACCGTGCAGGCCAGCGACACCCAGAAGAACGAGCCCGCCCCCGGCTCGATCGCCGCCATCGCGCAGAAGGCGCTGCCCAGCGTCGTCACCATCAAGGCGCAGGGCAACGGCGAGTCGGGCACCGGCACCGGCTTCGTCTTCGACACCGAGGGCCACATCCTCACCAACAACCACGTGGTCGCGCCGACCCTCAACGGCGGCAAACTGACCGTCAAGTTCGCCGACGGCAGCTCCTACAGCGCCTCCGTGCTGGGCCACGCCGAGGGCTACGACGTCGCCGTGGTCAAGATCGACAACCCGCCGAAGAGCAAGCTGACCCCGCTGCCGCTGGCCGACTCCGACAAGGTCAACGTCGGTGACGCCACCGTCGCGATCGGTGCGCCGTACGGCCTGGAGTCCACCGTCACCAGCGGCATCATCAGCGCCAAGGACCGCCCGGTGGCCTCCGGCGACGACACCGGCTCGCAGGCCTCGTACATGAACGCCCTGCAGACCGACGCCTCGATCAACCCCGGCAACTCCGGCGGCCCGCTGCTCGACTCCGGCGGCGCGGTGATCGGCATCAACTCGGCGATCCAGTCCAACGCCTCCGCCAACGGCCGGGCCGGCAGCATCGGCCTGGGCTTCGCCATCCCGATCAACCAGGCCAAGTGGGTCGCGGACACCCTGATCAAGACCGGCAAGCCGGTCTACGCCAAGCTCGACGTGCTGCGCAACGACGACTACAAGGGCGACGGCGCGCAGATCCAGACCAAGGACATCCAGGGCCAGCCGGCCGTCACCCCCGGCGGCGCGGCCGACAAGGCCGGCCTCAAGCCGGGGGACGTCATCACCAAGCTCGGCGGCGTGCCGATCGACAACGGCCCGGCCCTGGTCAGCCGGATCTGGACGCACAAGCCCGGCGAGACCGTCGACGTCGAGTACACCCGCAACGGCCAGACCTTCAACACCAAGGTCACCCTCGGTCAGCGCGAGGGCGACCAGTCGTGACCCCCGCCCGCACCGAAACGTGTGCGCCGAACCCCGCCGGACCCGTTAGGCTGACCTCCGCCTGGAGAGCTGCCCGAGCGGCCTAAGGGAACAGTCTTGAAAACTGTCGTGCGGTGACCCCGTACCGTGGGTTCGAATCCCACGCTCTCCGCCGGTAGGAGAACCACCTGCTCAGGGCGGGTGCCGAGTTCGCTCGGCACCCGCCCTCGGTGTTTCCCGGACGGCCGGGTTGACCCTGACACGGTGGCAGGGGATGGAGTGGGCGCATCATGTTGAACATCGGAGACTTCGCCAGCCACGGCCGGGTGTCGGTACGGATGCTGCGCCACTACGACGCGATCGGGCTGCTGCGGCCCGCCCGGGTGGACCCGGTCAGCGGGTACCGCTCCTACGAGGCGTCCCAACTGGCCCGGCTCAACCGGGTGATCGCGCTCAAGGAGCTCGGCTTCACCCTGCAGCAGGTGCGCGCCGTCCTGGACGAGCAGGTGGACGCGGCCGAACTGCGCGGCATGCTGCGGCTGCGGCGGGCCCAGCTCGCCGAGGCGATCGCCGCCGACGAGCTGCGGCTGGCCCGGGTGGAGGCGAGGCTCCGGACGATCGAGAGCGAGGGGACCATGTCCGCACACGATGTCGTGGTGAAGCGGGTGCCGTCCGTCCGGGTGGCCCAACTGGCCGGTGCGGCCACGAGTTACGAGCCGGAGGACATCGGCCCGGTGATCGGGCCGCTGTTCGCCGAACTGTGCCGGAGGCTGGCCGCGGCCGGGGTCGAGGCGGCCGGCCCGTCCGTCGCCCGCTACCAGGACGCGCCGGAGGGCAACGGCTCGGTGCTGGTCCTGGTGGCCGTCCCGGTGGGCCCGTCGGTGCGGCCGGGTGAGCACGACTTCGAGGTGCTCGACCTGCCGCCGATCGAGGAGGCGGCGACGATCGTGCACCGCGGTCCGATGGACGACGTGCTGGGCACCGGCCAGGAACTGGCCCGCTTCATCGAGGAGAACGGCTACCGCTCGGCCGGCTACGCCCGGGAGCTGTACCTGGAGTGCCCGGAGGACCGGGCCGGGTGGGTCACCGAGCTGCAGGAGCCGGTGGTCCGGCGGTAGCCGCGCTTGCCCTCGACCGGGTCGAGGGCCCTAGCGTCGCCCGGCATGACCACTGCCACTGCCACTGCCACTGCCACTGCCACTGTCGCTCCGCGGGCCGCGCTGCCGCGGAGGTACCTGCTCTGGCTGGCCGGTGTCCAGGCCGGACTGCTGGGTGACGCCGCGCTGTACTTCGCCCTCGGCTGGGCCGCCTCCGCGCACGGCGGCGGCGCGGCCGGGCTGGTCCTGACGGCGATCACGGTGCCGCGCACCGCGCTGGTCCTGCTGGGCGGCGCGGTCGCGGACCGCTTCGGCGCCCGGCGGGTGATGCTCGCCGGGGACACGGTGATGCTGGTCGCGACCGGTGTGCTGGCCCTGGTGGCGGCCTCCTGGGGGACGCCGCTGTGGCTGCTGGTCGCGGCGGCGGCCGTGATCGGGACGGTCGACGCCTTCCACCTCCCGGCCGGCGGTTCGATGCCCCGCCGGCTGGTGCCCGCGGACCGGCTGCCCCGGGCGCTCGCCCTGCGGCAGGCCGGCGGGCAGAGCGCCGTCCTGCTCGGCGCACCGCTGGGCGGCCTGCTGGTCGCGGCCGGCGGGCTGTCCGGCGCGGCGCTGGCGGACGCGGCGAGTTTCGGGGTCGTGCTGCTGGTTCTGCTGCGGGTGCGGCCCCCGGAGGACGGGCCGTCCGGTCCGCGGGCGGGACTGCTCCGCGAGGCGGCGTCCGGCGTCCGGCTCGCCGTGGCCGACCCGCTGCTGCGGGCCGCCCTGCTGGTCACCGGCGCTGCGGCCGGGGCGCTGCTGCCGGTGGTGTCACTGCTCGGTCCGCTGCTCGCCCGGGCGCACGGCTGGGCGGCCGGGACGGCGGGACTGGTGGGCGGCGGCCAGGCGGCCGGGGTGCTGGCGGTGGCCGGCCTGATCGCCCGGCGGGGCACCTTGCCCCGGGCGGGGGTGGGGGCGGCGGCCGGGCTCTGCGCGGCCTCGGTGGGGATCGCGCTGCTGGCGTCGGCCGCGGGGCCGGTGGCGGCGGTGGCCGGCAGCGCGGTGGCGGGCCTCGGCTCGGGGCTGTTCGCCTGCCACCTCGGCCCACTCGTGCTGACCGGCGCGCCGCCGACCCATCTCTCCCGGGTCCAGGCACTGCTGACGCTCGTGCAGAGCCTGGCACTGGTGCTCTCGAACTCCCTGTTGGGCCTGCTCGCGGACGCGGCGGGCGCGGCCCTGCCCACCCTGCTCTGCGCCCTGGCCACCGCCGCCGCCGGGCTCACCGCCCTGGCCACCCCGGCCCTCCGCCGGGCCTGAGTCACCCCGTGTTCCCCTGTCCGTTCGTCTCCTGTTCCCCAACCGCCCCGCGGCCCACTTGCCCGGCCCCGGTCGTCCGGGCAGAGTGCGGAGGTGGAGGCGGGCGGGCGGCGAGTGGAGGCGGCGATGAGTGATCTGACGGACCGACTGGCGCAGGGCCTCCCGGCGGGGGCCGTCGTGGTGGACCCGGACGTGACCGCCGCGTACCGCCACGACATGGCGGGTTTCTGCGCGGCCGGGCAGCCCGCGGTGGTGGTGTTCCCGGAGACGGTCGAGCAGGTGCAGCACGTGCTCCGCACCGCGACCGAGTTGCGCGTGCCGGTGGTGCCGCAGGGGGCCCGGACCGGGCTGTCGGGTGCGGCGAACGCGGTGGACGGCTGCGTCGTGCTGTCGCTGGTGAAGCTGAACCGGATCCTGGAGATCGACCCGGTGAACCGGATCGCGGTGGTCGAGCCCGGTGTGGTGAACGCTGAACTCTCCCGTGCTGTCGAGGAGTTGGGGCTCTCGTATCCGCCGGACCCGTCCAGCTGGGAGTCCTGCACGATCGGCGGCAACATCGGTACCGGGGCGGGCGGGCTCTGCTGCGTGAAGTACGGCGTCACCAGCGAGTACGTGCTCGGGCTGGACGTGGTGCTGGCGGACGGGCGGCTGCTGTCCACCGGGCGCCGGACGGCGAAGGGCGTGGCCGGTTACGACCTGACCAGGCTGTTCGTCGGCTCGGAGGGGACGCTCGGTGTGGTGGTCCGGGCGGTTCTGTCGCTGCGGCCGGCGCCCGCTCCGCAGTTGGCGCTGGCGGCGGAGTTCCCGAGTGCGGACGCGGCCGGGGCGGCGGTCTGCGAGGTGATGGCGCGCGGTCTGACCCCGTCGCTGATGGAGCTGATGGACGCGGTCTCGGTGCGGGCCGTCAACGAGTTGGGTCGGATGGGCCTGCCGGAGTCCACCCGGGCGCTGCTGCTGGTGGCCTTCGACGGGCCGGACCGGGAGGCCGAGCTGGCGCGGGTCGCGGAGCTGTGCCGGGAGTCCGGGGCGACGGCGGTGGTGCCGGCCGAGGACCAGGCGGAGTCCGATCTGCTGCTGGCCGCCCGGCGGATGGCGTTGCCCGCGCTGGACCGGCTGGGCACCACGATGATCGACGACGTGGCCGTGCCGCGTTCCCGGCTGGCGGAGATGCTGAACGGTGTCGCGGTGATCGCCGAGCGGCACGGGCTGACCATCGGGGTGGTCAGTCATGCGGGGGACGGCAACACCCACCCGATCGTCATTTTCGACGCCTCGGACGTGGAGCAGACGGCCCGTGCCCAGCGCTCCTTCGACGAGATCATGGCGCTCGGGCTGGAGCTGGGCGGCACGATCACCGGGGAGCACGGGGTGGGGCTGCTGAAACGGGACTGGCTGGCCCGTGAGCTGGGCCCGGTGGCACTGGACCTGCAGCGGCAGCTGAAGGCGGTCTTCGATCCGCTGGGAATTCTGAATCCCGGCAAGATGATCTGATTTCCACTGAGTCATCTCGTCGGATCGGACGGGGCCTTCACTCCTGCCGCCCTGGTGTGACATTCCGATGGTCTGTGAATGGTCGGAAAGTCGACATGGAAGGGTGATCGAACTTTTCGGGGGCGCGTTCACGGGTTCGCATGCGCCGGGGTGGTGCGACCGGCGGACCGTGTGACGCCGTTTGCGCCGCTCGCCGAGCCGCCCCGGTCCTCGGCCGTCCGGGTGAATTCCCAGCTCGGACGGGGTGCATCGACGCATGGTCCGGTTTCGCGGCCGCCATGCGCCGCGCGGCTGGATATCACGCTAACGGGGGAAAATCGCTGTGGGAGCTAGTGCTTTGTCGATTTGTTGCGGAAGGCTGTGTTCCGGCGTCGCAGCCCGCAGGTGTTCGTCCGGTCGACGAACCTTGCACACCTTGATCGACCATTGCCCGGTGAACAGCTCTTTGGAGGCATTCATGGCTCGCACCCGTACCCGTCGAACAGCCGGACTACTGTTCGCCGGCCCACTCGCGGCCGGTCTGCTGCTGGCCGGTGCCGGTGGTGCCGCCGCCGACGACGGCGCGGGTGCCGAGGGCGGCTCCAACGCCGGAGCGGTCTCCAACACCGGTACCGGCAACGTGTTCGGCGGGGTCGACGGCAACTACGTCTCCACCCAGCAGACCGCCACCGGTTCCGGCGGCTCGAACCAGGACAACACCGTCGCGGTGAAGGACAACGCGGGGAACGTCCAGGCCGGTCAGGGCAACAAGGACGTCAACGTCGTCGTCGCCCCGACCTTCAACTGACCGCCGTGATGCGGCACCGGGCACCACGGAAGGCGGGGGCGCCGGACGTGGGTGGCCGCGGCTGAGCTGAGCAGCCGCGGACGGGCCCGGACCGGGTCGGAACGGACGGATCGGTTGGAACGGTTGTAACGGAAACCGAGGTACCACCGCAGTACAGCAGAGGGAACAGCGCATTCGACCGGCCGCGGAAAGGGTCACCGCGAAACCGGCCTCGTGGGCGGTGCCGATGGCGGCACCGCCCACGAGCGTGTCCGGTGCCGGTGCCGGTGCGCCCGCCGCACGCCCCGGAACCGCCCGCCGACCGGCCCGGATCCGTCCACCGAGGGCCCGCGCCCGGAGCCGTGGGTGTACGGCGGTACGGTTGCGCTCCGACAGCGCACCACGTGCCCGGGCCCGAAGGGCCGGCCCGGCCGGGGCGGCGACCGCGGCAATCGGAAGGAAGGGTGCGCGATGGCGGCGGAGGAGGAGGGCCTGACGGGCCCGGGCGAGGCCAGGCCTGCACCGGAGCCCGCGGCGGACGCGCGCCCGGAGCCGTCTGCCGAGCCGGTCCACGGGCACCGGTCCGGGCCCAGGTCCGTCCCGGAGCTGCTGCTCGGCCGTCCGCCGATGGCCCGCCCGCTGCCCTCCTTCGACCATGCGGCCGCCCCCACCGAGCCCGGCCCGCTGTTCGTGGACTGGCTCGCCACCGCGCTGCACGCCGGGGTGCTGGACCCGCAGGCCTTCACCCTCTCGACCGTCGACGCCGACGGCATGCCGGACGCCCGGGTGCTGGTGCTGCGCGACGTCGACGCGGCCGGCACCGGCTGGAACTTCTCCGCGGCCGCCGACAGCCCCAAGGGCCGTCAGCTCGCCGGTCACCCGGCCGCCGCGCTGACCGTCTACTGGCCGCAGTTGGGCCGCCAGGTCCGGGTGCGCGGCACCGTCGAGCGGGCCGCCGACCTGGTCGCCGCCGCCGAGTTCGCCACCCGCTCGCCCGCCGCCCGGGTCGGCGCGCTGGTCGGGCGGCAGAGCGAGCCGCTGGGCTCGGTCGACGAGTACGACGAGGCGGAGGCGGTCGCCCGTCGCCGGCTGGAGACGTACCCGGACGCGGTCGCGCCGGGGCACGCGGTCTACACCCTGTGGGCGCACGAGGTGGAGTTCTGGCAGGGCGACGCCCAGCGCCGGCACATCCGGCTGCGCTACACCCGTACCGGCCCGGTCAGTTCCCCGGAGTGGTCGCGCACCCTGCTCTGGCCGTAGGGCGTCCCCGGGGCAGGCCGTCCCGGAGCACGCCTCCCCGGAGGAGGAGCACCCAGGCAGACGCGGCTACCGCCGCCCGGTCAGCGTGGCGCCCACGCTGGCCGCGACCACACAGCCGATCCCGGCCAGCTGCGGCACGCCCAGCAGTTGGCCCAGCACCACCAGCCCGACCAGCGCGCTGACCGCCGGCTCCAGGCTGACCAGCACGCTGAACACCCGCTGCGGCATCCGTCGCAGCGCGGTCATCTCCAGCGCGTACGGGATCACCGGCAGCAGCAGCGACACCCCGGCCACCGCGGCGAGCAGCCCCAGTGGCGAGGCGCCGGGCGCGGTCAGCCCGTCCCAGGCCTGGCCGAGCCCGAAGGGTGCCAGCGCCAGCGCGCCGACCGTCATCGACACGGCCAGGCCCTGGAAGCCCTGGAAGGTCGCGCCCACCTTGTCGGTGAACAGGATGTACAGGGCGTAGCAGGCGGCCGCCCCGAAGGCGTAGAGCAGGCCGACCGGGTCGAGCGACCCGCCGCCGTCCCCCTCGCCGAGCAGGGTCAGCAGCACCACGCCCGCGGCCGCGAGCAGCGCCCAGAGCAGGTGGCTGGCGCGCCGGGCGAAGACCAGGGCGACCGCGAGCGGGCCGAGGAACTCGATGGTGGCGGCGGTGCCCATCGGCAGCCGGTCGATCGCCCCGGCGAACAGGAAGGTCATCCCGGCCGAGGCCACGCCGAGCAGTGCGGCCGCGACGAGGTCGCGCGGGCGCTTGTCGCGGAGCTTGGGCCGGGTGACGGCGAGCAGGATGACGGCGGCGAAGCCGAGCCGCAGGAAGGTCGTGCCGCTGACGCCGAGCGGGCCGAACAGCGGCTTGGACAGGGCGATGCCGGTCTGCACCAGGAACATCGCGGTCAGACAGAGAAGCGGCGCCGGGATCCTCTCCGGGCGCCGCAGGACCTTGCCGAGCCGGCCGGTGGACCGGCCGGGGTCGATCCCGGGTGGCGCCGCGGGGCCGGAGGCCCCACCTCGTCGCCAGCTTCCCCGCTCGCCGGCAGGCTCGCCCTTGGGGGCGGGCGGCATGGCCAGGGCCTCGGCGACGGCGGCGGCCGACGACGAGGCGGCAGGGGTTTCGCTGGTATGGGAGGTGGGCATATTTGTGAGTTTGCCGTAAGGAGTGATGAACGGGCAAGCTCGTTACAAAAATCGGGACGGATGCGGACGGGTGCGTCCGAAAGGGTGGACTCGCGCGGGCGCTGCGGCGTGGTTGCGGCAAACCCCCGACGGGCCGTCAGTATCAAGGCGGGGTGCGCCTTCTCCGCCCCGCCGCCCTCCTCGCCGCCGCCCTCGTGCTCCTGCCGGCCACCGACGGGACGGGAGTGAACGCCGAAGCCACCGTCCCGGCCGCCGTCGCCGCCCCCCGCATCCGGGCCGTCACGCTGCCCGACCGGTACGGCCCGCCCCGGGTCCGCGACACCTGGAGCGGCCCCGCCTTCGACGCCTGCACCGCACCGTCGCTCGACACCCTGAAGACCTGGCGCGACGCCTCCCCGTACGGGGCGGTCGGCATCTACACCAGCGGCTCCCAGCGCGGCTGCGACCAGCCCCGGCTCACCGCCGAGTGGGTGCGCCAGGTGCGGGCGCTGGGCTGGCGGTTCCTGCCGGTGCACGTCGGACTGCAGGCGCCGTGCGCCGAACCGGGCCGCAAGCCCAAGCGGATCGACCCGGCGACGGCCGCCGAGCAGGGCCGGGATGAGGCGGAGGAGGCCGCCCGGGCCCTGCGCGCGCTCGGACTCGCCAAGGGCAGCCCGGTCTACCTGGACATCGAGGCCTACCCGATGCGCGACCCGGCGTGCGGCCAGGCCGTGGTCGACTTCACCCTCGGCTGGACCGCGGCCCTGCACGACGCCGACTACCGCTCCGGCTTCTACTCCAGCCTCGACTCCGGCATCGCGGACCTCGCCGCCGCCGCCCGCGCCGGCAGCTCCCCGATGCCCGACGCGCTCTGGTACGCCCGCTGGGACGACCGGGCCGACACCGACGGCTCCGGCGGCCTCGCCCCCGACCTCTGGAGCTTGCACCAGCGCGTCCACCAGTACCACGGGAACGTCGAGGAGACCTTCGGCGGCGCCACCCTCACCGTCGACCGCAACCACGTGGACGGCCCGACCGCCCACTGAGCCCCGCCGGTAGGGTGGCCCCCGATCGAGCACGGGGGAACGGCATGGCGAACGGGCAGGGGCACGGCGGCAGCACCGGCGGGTACGGCGCGCCGCCACCGCAGAACCCGTACGGACAGCCGCCGTACGGACAGCACCCCTACGCGCAGAATCCGTACGCGCAGAACCCGTACGAGCAGAACCCGTACGCGCAGCCGGTGCCGCCGCCGCAGCCCTACCCGCCCCGGCAGCCGCAGGCCGTCCCGGCGCACCAGGCCCACCCGGTCCACCAGGCCCACCCCGCCCCCCAACAGCCGTACGCCGCCGACCGGTTCGGCGCCCCGCCGGAGCCCGGAGCCGGCCGCCCCGGCGGCTTCCCCGGCCCCGCGCCGCGCCGCAACCGCCTGGCCGTGCTGGTCCAGTTCGTCCTCCAGTGGATCTACGCGCCGCTCTGGGTCCTCGGCCTGGTGCTGCTCTTCGTCGTCCTGCTCCTCGCGGACTACAGCGGGGGAGGTCCCGACTCCGACGGCTGGCTGAAGGTCAACCGCAGCTTCGTCCCGCCCCGCCGGCTGCGGGCCGAGCTCTCCGGCAGGCCGGAGCACTGGGAGCGCTACGTCGCCCCGATCCTGGCCCGCCGGATCGCCGCCGCCGAGGCGGCGCACGCGGCCGGCGACGGCGAGGTACGGGCCGACCTCGGCCGGGTGATGCGGGTCGGACTCCCGCTGCGGTTCTACCGCGGTCTCGGCGCGGCCGGCGTGGTCCGGCTCGCGGAGCGGCACGGCTGGCACGGCGTGGCGTCCGGGACGGACACCGGGCACGTCCGCCTCGCCCGCCACTTCCCCGCCCCGGCCGCCCTGAACGCCCCCTCCCCGCAGGACCCGCCCGCCGCCCCCGGCACCCCGTGGGGCCCGCAGCCGGTCCGCTTCGCGCCGCTGCTGCCGTTCGTCCTCCTGCTCCAGGTCCTCTACGTCCCGGTGTACGGCCTGCTCACCTGCTGGGTGAGCCGCCCCGAGCCCGACCACTGGGACCGCTGGGGCGCCCGCTGGACCGTCGGCCCGCGCGCCTTCCGCGCCGAGTTCACCAACAGCCCCGCCGCCTGGGACCGCCACATCCGCCGCATCCTCGAACGCGACGCCACCCGCATCCGCGCCGCCGCCCGCACCTCCGGCACCACCCCCGCGCACCGCATCCAGCTCAAGCGCGCCACCTACCGCGGCGCCGGCGCCCACCAGGCCCTGCGCATCGCCGCCGAACAGGGCTGGACCCTCGACCCCGCCTACCTCCCCGACTCCGCCAACTCCCTCCGCCTCACCCGCCCCGACCTCCCCTGACCTCCCCCGCCGCAGGGCTCCGGTGACCGTCGGGCCGCCGACGCCTGCCCGCCCCCGCGGGCGGAGGGCGGAACCGGGACGGATCCGTGATCCGTGCAACGGGGCCGGGATACTGACAGCGGGGGGTGGGGGCGGCACAATCGGGCACGTCCGCGCGCATTACCGCCCGGTAGGTGCCGCAGGCGCAGCCCCCAGTGCCGCCAGGTCGAGGAGGACCCGTGTTCAGCACGATGCAGGACGTACCGCTCACCGTCGCCCGAATCCTGGAGCACGGGTCGACGATCCACGGCCGCTCGACCGTCACCACCTGGGACGGCACCGGGCCGGTCGTCCGGACCTATGCCGAGGTCGGCGCGCGGGCCGCGCAGCTCGCGTGCGCGCTGCGCGACGAGCTGGGGGTGACCGCGGACGACCGGGTGGCCACCTTGATGTGGAACAACACCGAGCACCTGGAGGCGTACCTCGCCGTCCCCGCGATGGGGTCCGTGCTGCACACGCTGAACCTGCGGCTGCCCTCCCAGCAGCTGTCGTTCATCGTCAACCACGCCGCCGACCGCGTGATCATCGTCAACGGCACCGTCCTGCCGCTGCTCGCCGCCGTCCTCCCGGACCTCGCACCGACCCTCAGGCACATCGTGGTGAGCGGCCCCGGCGACCGCTCGGTGCTGGCCGGCTTCGCGGGCGCGGTGCACGACTACGAGGAGCTGATCGCCGGTCGGCCCACCGAGTACCCGTGGCAGCACGACATCGACGAGCGGCGGGCCGCCGTGCTCTGCTACACCTCCGGCACCACCGGGGACCCGAAGGGCGTGCTCTACAGCCACCGCTCGGTCTACCTGCACTGCCTCCAGGTGAACACCGGCGACAACTTCGCCTTCACCCCGCGCGACACCGCGCTGCCGGTGGTGCCGATGTTCCACGTCCAGGCCTGGGGCATCCCGCACGCCGCCTTCATGTCCGGCGCCAACCTGCTCATGCCGGATCGTTTCCTCCAGCCCAAGCCGATGGCCGAGATGATCGCCGCCGTCCGTCCGACCGTCAGTGCCGCCGTCCCCACCATCTGGGCCGGCCTGCTGGACGAACTCGACGCGGGCGACTACGACACCTCCAGCCTGCGCATGGTGGTCATCGGCGGCAGCGCCTGTCCGCCGTCGCTGATGAAGGCCTACGAGGAGCGCCACGGCATCCGGGTGCTGCACGCCTGGGGCATGACGGAGACCTCCCCGCTCGGCTCCTTCGCCCAGCCGCCGGGCGGCCTCACCCCCGAGCAGGAGTGGCCGTACCGGGTCACCCAGGGCGTCTTCCCGGCCTCCGTCGAGGCCCGGCTGATCGGCCCGGGCGGCGAGCGGATGCCGCACGACGGCGTCTCGGCGGGCGAGTTGGAGGTGCGCGGTCCGTGGATCGCCGGGGCGTACTACGGCGGCGCCGGCCAGGACCCGGTCCGCCCGGACGACAAGTTCTCCGAGGACGGCTGGCTGCGCACGGGCGACGTCGGCACGATCACCGCGGACGGCTACCTGACCCTCACCGACCGGGCCAAGGACGTCATCAAGTCCGGCGGCGAGTGGATCTCCTCGGTCGAGCTGGAGAACGCCCTGATGGCCCACCCCGACGTGGCCGAGGCCGCCGTGGTCGCCGTCCCGGACGAGAAGTGGGGCGAGCGCCCGCTGGCGACCGTGGTGCTGCGCCCGGGCGCGACCGTCGGCCTGAAGGAGCTGCGGGCCTTCCTGGGCGAGCGGATCGCCTCCTGGCAGCTGCCGGAGCGCTGGGCGATCGTGGAGTCGGTGCCGAAGACCTCGGTCGGCAAGTTCGACAAGAAGGTGATCCGGGCCGGCTACGCGGCCCAGGAGCTGGACGTCACGGTGCTCGGCAAGGAGTGACCGGCCGAAAGGGCCGGCCGCCCCGTACGGAACGGGGGCGGCCGGCCCTTTCACGTGCCGGAGTGCCGGAGGGCCCGAGAGCCGCAGAGCCCGAGAGCCGCAGAGCCGGCCCACGACGGAGTCAGCCCGCGGCGGCGACGCCCGCCTCGCCCATCGCACCGATCCGCCCGAGCAGGTCGACGATCCGGGACTGGACGTCCTCGCTGGTCGAGCGCTCGGCGAGGAAGAGCACGGTCTCGCCGGTGCGCAGCCGGGGCAGTTCGCGCGGGTCGAGGTCCACGGAGGTGTAGACCACCAGCGGGGTGCGGTGCAGCCGGTCGTTGGCGCGCAGCCAGTCCAGCAGGCCGACCCGGCGGCGGCGGATCTGCAGCAGGTCCATCACCACCAGATTGGGCTGCACACTGCTGGCCCGGGCCACCGCGTCGTTCTCGTCCACCGCGTGCTCGACGTGCATGCCGCGCCGCTCCAGGCTGCTGATCATGGCGGCGGCGATGTCCGGGTCTCCCTCGACCAGCAGCACCCGTGGGGCGTGGTGCTCACCGTCGCGCGGTGCGAGGGCGCGCAGCAGGACGGCCGGGTCGGCCCCGTACGCCGCGTCCCGGGTGGCCTGGCCGAGGCCGGCGGTGACCAGCACCGGGACCCGGCGGTTGAGCGCCGCGGTGCGCAGCGACTGGAGCGCGGTGCGGGTGATCGGGCCGGTCAGCGGGTCGACGAAGAGGGCGGCGGGGAAGCCGGGGACCTGGGCGTCCACCTCCTCGCGGGAGCGGACGATCACCGGCAGGTAGCCGCGCGCCTGGAGGGCCTGTTTGGTGGCGGGGTCGGGCTCGGGCCAGACCAGCAGCCGGCGGGTGTTGGCCAGCTCGCCGGTCGGGGCGGACGGCTGCTCGTCGGCGGGTCGCTCGTCCGCGGGCGGGAGCTCGGCCATCGGGCGCGGCGCGGTCCGGTGGGCCTCGGCCGGTACGGGCGGCTGCGGCGCGGTGGCGGTCACCGGCGCGGGGCCGAGCTGGCGCGGCGGGGCGAGCTCGCCCAGGCCGGTGCCGACCGGGCGGGGGCCGGACGGCTCCTCGGCGGCGGGCAGGGCGGCGCGGGCGGGCGCCAGCGCGCTGCCGGGGGAGGGCAGCGCCTGGCCGACCTGGCCGACCTGGCCGACGTGCTCGACCTGGCCGACCGGACCGGCCGGAACGGAGGCGTTCACCAGGGCGTCCGGGTCCGGTCCCGGCGGGACGGCCAGCCGGCGGCGGCGTCCGGTCGGCGCGGTGGCGCCCGGTTCGGGCGGCGCGGGCGCGGGACCGGCCGGCAGGGCGTGCTCCAGGCCGGGGTAGACCGGGGCGTCGGCCGCTCCGGGCAGGGCGAAGCCGCCGGAGGACTCCTCGGTCGAGGGCAGCGCGCGGCGGCGCCGGTGCTTGGTCTCGCCCGGGGCCTGCTCCTGGGCGGCCTGAGCGGCCTGGGCGGCCTGGGCGGCCTCGGTGGTCGGGGTGCCGGCCGGCGGGGTGCCGTCCGGGGCGGTGGGCGCGGGGGCCGGGCCGAGCGCGAGCGGCTCGCGCCCGCCGGGGCGGTTCGGCGGCACCCGGTGGCCCTCGACGGGCACGGCGTAGGCGGGGCCGGAGCGGCCGTCGTCCTTGCCCCACGGGTCGCTCTGGGCACCGTCCGGTCCGGGCAGGCCCTGGCGGCCGTACGCGGGGTCGTTGCCGGTGCCGTTCCACTGCTCGGGGACGGCCCGCTCGACCCGGGCGGGGGCGTTCGGCCACTGGTCGGCCGGAATGTCGGGGGCACCGGGGCTGCCGGGGGCACCGGGGGTGTCGGACTCCGGGACCTCGGCGGCCGGTCGGCCTCGGCGGCCGCGCCGTTCGGCGGGGGGCTCCTCGGCGGGTGCCCGCTCCGCGGCCGGGGCCTCGGGGGCTTCGGGGGCCTCGGCGCCGGGCTGTTCGGCGGTCGCCGCGGGCTCGGTGCTCTCACCGCTGCTGGGCAGCTGCGGGATGCCCGGAAGCTCGGGCAGGACGGCGCTGTCGCTCTCCTTGGGCCGGTCGGAGCGGCCTTCGGCAGCGGCGCGCTCGGCGGCGGCCTTCGCGGCGACCGGGTCCAGCGGCAGCTCGACGACGTACGTGGTGCCGGCCTTGCCGGGCAGCTCGTGCGGCTGGAGCACGCCGCCGTGGCGCTCGACCACCGCGCGGGCTATCGGCAGGTGGACGGGGCTGCCGCCGACGCCGGGGCCGCGGATCTCGACCCGGGCGACCTCGCCGCGCTGGGCGGCGGCCAGCACCACGGTCGGCAGGTCGGGTGCGGGCGGCAGCGCGGGGGTGGCGGCGCCGTTCAGCCCGGGCACGGCCAGACCGGGGGAGGGGGCGTCGGGGGGGTCCAGGGCCAGCCCGATGCCGCTGACGTCGGCGACCAGGTGGGCCAGTGCCTGGGCGAGCCGCCGCTCGTCGGCGATCACCTCGACCGCGGCGGCGTGCACCGAGAACCGCACCCGGCCGGGGCCGACCAGCTCGCCGGCCACGTCGACGGCCCGGCGGACCACCTTGTCCAGGCCGACCGGCACCCGGGGCGCGGGCTTTTGCCCGTCCTTGGCGTCCTTGCCGGCCTTGGGCTCCTTGCCGTCCTTGCCGTCCTTGGCCTCGCTGCCGGCGCTCTCGCCGGCCTCGCAGCGCTGGTGGTCGAGCACCCCGTCGATCAGCTTCCCGAACCGGCGGCACTCGGCGGCCAGCCGGCGCAGCGTCCAGTTGGCCTCCGGCCAGAGCTGGCCGGCCGGGTCGGCGGCGAGCGCGTCGAGCCGCTGGTTCAGCGCGTTCAGCGCGCCGCCCAGCTCGCTCTCCAGGACGGCGGTGAGGTGCTCGTTGCGGGCGACCAGGGCGAGTTCGCGGCTGCGGTCGGTGAAGGTCATCACCGCGCCGACCAGCTGGTCGCCGTCCCGGACCGGGGCGGTGGTGAGGTCGACGGTGACCGGTCGGCCGTCCTTGCGCCACAGCACGGTGCCGCGCACCCGGTGCTTGCGGCCGGAGGTCAGGGTGTCCAGCAGCGCCGACTCCTCCAGCGCCAGCGGGGTGCCGTCGGCCCGGGAGTGCTGGATCAGCGGGTGCAGTTCGCGCCCGCCCAGCTCGCTCGCCCGGTACTCCAGGATGTGCGCGGCGGCCGGGTTGACCAGCACGCAGCGGCCTTCGAGGTCCACGCCGAGCACGCCCTCGGCGGCGGCGCGCAGGATCATCTCGGTCTGCTTGTGCTGGCGGCGCAGCTCGGCCTCGACGCCGAGCCGGCCGGAGAGGTCGCGGACCAGCAGCAGGAGCAGGTCGGAGGAGGAGGGCGAGTTCTCGCGGTACGAGTCGTACGGGGAGC
Source organism: Kitasatospora sp. NPDC054768 (assembly GCF_053612025.1). Classification (NCBI taxonomy): domain Bacteria; kingdom Bacillati; phylum Actinomycetota; class Actinomycetes; order Kitasatosporales; family Streptomycetaceae; genus Kitasatospora; species Kitasatospora sp. NPDC054768. The sequence goes on along the minus strand of NZ_JBSHBN010000059.1, from coordinate 16,340 downwards.
GCGCGTAGCCGCGGCCGTCGCCGTCGTCGGCGAAGTCGTTGCCGGAGACCTCGACCGGGAAGGTGGTGCCGTCGGTGCGGTGGGCGGTCATCCGGACCGGGCGGTCGAGGGCCTCGTCGTCGCGGGTGGCCGGGCGCATCGAGCCGGGGATGCGGCTGGGGTCGAACTCGGGCAGCAGACCCAGCACGCCCATGCCGACCAGTGAGGTGCCCGGCGCCTGCAACGCCTGGACCGCCGCGCTGTTGGCGTCCACGACGGTGCCGTTGCTGTTCACCAGCAGCAACGCGTCGGGCAGGGCGTCGAGTATGGCGGCGAGGCGAGCAGCGCCTCGGATCGGCCTGCTGCTCACGTCGACAGGTCTCCTCGGCTCGGGGCAGCTCCTCCGGAGACGGCAGTATCTCATTCTTCTTTGCGGCGGGGTCGACCCGCCTAGTAACGTTGGCGGTGGTTGGTGCCGAGCCCCACGGTTGTGGCATCATCACTGACACACGGAACGGGTCCGCTCGCGCGGATGCGATCCATGTGGGGAGGCTTCGCCTAGTCCGGTCTATGGCGCCGCACTGCTAATGCGGTTTCGGGGTTATTCCTGATCGAGGGTTCAAATCCCTCAGCCTCCGCCAGTCGGGAGCCCCCGTCGACGATCTCGTCGACGGGGGCTCTTCGCTTTCCCGGACACAGTGCGGGTGCGGGTGCGGCCCGGAGCGGGGCCCCGAGCGCCGGCACGGCGGGGTCGGAAGGGGTCGGCGGGGGCCCGGATCAACCGATTTCGTCCTACGCCGCAGGTCATGTAATGTTGTCCCCGCAACGCCCCGGAGGCAACGTTCACCAGGGCGAGCGCTCATAGCTCAACGGATAGAGCACTTGACTACGGATCAAGAGGTTGCAGGTTCGAATCCTGCTGAGCGCACCAACCTTCGCAAGATCGGGTTCGCCCGTTCCTTGCGCTCATAGCTCAACGGATAGAGCACTTGACTACGGATCAAGAGGTTGCAGGTTCGAATCCTGCTGAGCGCACCATCGAGAAGCCCCCGGCCACCGGCCGGGGGCTTCTCCCGTTCCCCGGCGCGCCGGGCCACTGATTCGAACAGGGCCCTGCGGTGGATGGTTCCGTCCCGGAGGCCGGTGTCCCCCGGATGGGTCCGGAGTTCCCGTTCTTGCGTCCGTTCGAGTGGTGCCGATTGCCGCCTAATGGATGAAATGCAGCCGTTTCGGGTACATCCCGTCCTGCCGCCCGAATGACCGCCGATCGGGTGGGACACGGCCAAAAGCACAGGTGTCGCCGTATGCCCGGCCCTGGGCCGTGATTCCTTTTTGTCGGATCTTGTGCAGCCTGCCCGCCTGCCCGCCAGCCCGGCAGCCCACCGCGAAGGAGAGCCGGATGAGCCGACAGTTTTCCCTTACGGCTGCCGCCCTGGCCGTCCTCGCGACCGGGCTGCTGACCACGTGGAACGCCCCGCTCTCGGTGGCCCGCCAGTCCCCCGACACCTGGTCCGCCGAGCACCGGGCGGTGCTGCCCTCCGGACTTTCGGTCCGGTTCGATCTCGATGCCTCCCCGGGCACCGGCGTCACCGCCGCACCGGGCGCATTGGCGGACCGCTCCGCCGCCGGTCTCCCCGCTGCCCGCTATGCCGACGGAATGCGGCCGGGAGATCCCGCGCAGACCTTCGACCTCGCCCCCGACCGTCCGCAGGCGGACGGCTCCTGGCGCACCGTGGGAACGCTCCGGCTGGACTTCTCCCGCCCGGTCCGCAATCCCCGGCTGCACCTCAGCGGCCTGGCCGCGCTCGCCACCGGGAATTCCGGCAGCACCAGCACGGCAACCCGGCTGACCGTGACCGGAGGCTCGCCGGCCGCCCCCGCCCTGGTCGACCGCACGGACTGGCCCGGCTGGACGGTCGAGGGCAACGTCCTCGCCCCCGCGAGCCCGGACGGGGCGTCCGACGGCGATCCCGGTTCGGCGGCCGAGGGCTCGCTGGAGCTGGCCGGCACGGTCCGCACCGCGGTGTTCCGGGTCGAGCAGCGCTCCGTCGCCCGGGCCGGCAGCACCACCACCCCGCCCGCCCTGCGCCAGGCCTACACCGTCACCGTCGACGAGGGCCTCGGCACCGCCCCGCAGGACTACGGCAACGCCTCGCACGTGGTCACCGACCTCTTCCTGGGCGCCGACGCGGCCGGTCCGGCGCGCACCGCCGGCAGCCGTTCCGCCGGGGCCCCCGGCAGCGGGCCGCTGGTCCGGCCCGACCACGGGGCGGCCCCACGCAGCCCGTTCGACGGCCCCCGGGCCGGGCTCCAGCCCGGCCGCGGCGAGTACCAGGGCGCCGACCCGGCGATCGCCTTCCCCGCCGAGGCCGCGATCGGCCGCTACTACCGGCTCACCGTCCCGGTCGCGGTCGGCGACCAGCCCGCGACCCTGGCCGGCTGGATCGACTTCGACCGCACCGGCCGGTTCGACCCCGCCGAGCGGGTGCAGACCGAGGTCCCGCCGGGCGCCGACACCGCCACCCTGGAGTGGACCGTCCCGGCCGGTGCGGCCTCCGGCGGGACCTGGGCCAGGCTGCGGATCGGCCGCGACGCCGGCCAGCTCGTCTCCTCCGGTGGGTTCGCCGACTCCGGACAGGTCAGCGACCAGCGGATCGAGCTGACCGTCGGCGCCGCCCGGCCGGAGATCGCCGAGCCGGTCGACGGGACCGTGCTCGCCGACGCCCGGCCGCGGATCAGCGGCGGGGGCGCGGTGTCCGGTGCCACGGTGGAGGTCGTCGAGGGCGACACCGCACTCTGCAAGGCCAAGGTCCTGCGCGGCGGCGACTGGTCCTGCCGCCCCGACACCGGGCTGGCGCCCGGTCCGCACGCCCTCACCCCGGTGGAGACCACCACCGGCGGTGTGGTGCTGCGCGGCGAGCCGGTCGGGGTCAGCGTGAAGAGCGTGCCGCCGGGCGCCCCCACGCTCACCGTCCCCGCCTACACCAACGACCCGGGGCTCCGGCTCACCGGCACCGGCGAGGCGGGCAGCACCGTCTCGGTGGTCGAACGGGGCTCGGGCGACGACCTGTGCATCACGGGGGTGCCGGCGGACGGCCGGTGGTCCTGCCTGCCGGTCGAGATCCTGACGGACGGGAAGCACCTGCTCACCCCGGTCGCGGTCGACGCGGCGGGGAACCGGACGGCCGGGCCGCCGGTGGAGCTGGTCGTCGACACCGGCCTGCCGCAGCGGCCGGTGCTCACCTCCCCGGCCCCGGGGGAGACCGTGCGGGTCAGCCGGCCGAAGCTGGCCGGCCGGGCGGAGCCGGGAGGGAACGTGCTGGTCACGGTGCGGCCCGGGGCGTCCTCGGAGACGGAACGGCGGACGGTGCTCTGCGGGGCCACGGCGGCGTTGGACGGGAGCTGGAGCTGCACGGCCAACCGGGACCTGACGGACGGGGACCAGTGGCTGCTCGTCACGGCGACCGACCGGGCGGGCAACGAGGTCTCGGCGGAGCCGGTGCCGGTACGGGTCGCCGCTGCGGGCGCGGTGCCCGATCCGGCGGCGTCGAGCCCGGCGGTGTCGGGTTCGGTGTCGCCGAGTCCGGCGGCACAGAGTTCGACGGCAGTCGGTCCGACGGCTTCGGCTCCGGCCGCGGAGGTGTCGAGCCCGGTGGCCGGGAGCCCGACCCGGTCGGCCTCGGCCTCGGCCCGGCCCAGTCCGACGACGGCAGCGACGACGGTGACGGCGTCCGGTCCGGCGGCGAGTCCTGTGGCGCCCGGGTCGGCGGCGCCGAGCCCGGTGGCGTCCGGTGCGTCGGCGGTGCCGTCGAACCTCGCCGAGTCGGGCCCGAGCGCTCAGGGTTCGGCGGTGGCCTCGCCGAGTCCGTCGGTCGCGGCGGCGCCTTCGGAGGTGCCCGCGGCGCTGCCGATCGTGGTTCCGTCGGCGGGAGCCCGGCCGGTGACGGCAAGTCCGGTGGTGGCGTCGTCGGTGGCGCCGACGTCGCGTCCGAGCGCTTCGGTCCCGGCGGCGGCCACCGTGACCACCGCGTCCGTCGCGTCCACCGGGCTCGTCGCCCCGATCCCCTCGGCCACCGTGACCGTCTCCCCGGCTCCGGCTCCGGCCCCGGCCGACGGTGTCGGCGCCTTGCCGGCCGCTGTCGCCGCGGTGCAGTCCGCGCCCTCGCCGGCCGGAACCGCCGGAACGGCCGCCGGAACCGCCGGAGCTGCCGACTCGGCCGGGGCCGTCGCCGAACCCGCCGAACCCGCCGAACCCGCCGAACCCGCCGAACCCGCCGAACCCGCCGAGTCCATTCGGGACGCGGCCCGGCCGTTGGCGGCGCCTCCGGTGGGGGCGTCGCAGGGCGCGTCCGGACGGCCCGGGGAGACCGGCCGGCGCGGTGGGCTCGCCGGAGTCCTGCTGGTGCTCACCGGTCTGGGGCTGATCACCCGTCGGGTGTTCGCCCGTAGGGCCGGTGCTCCTCGGCGCTGATCGGCGCCGAACTGTCCCGACCATCCACTCATGTGCCTGCGCGTCAGGTCGGCTTTGGATGATTCGTCAGTAAATGTCGACACACCTCGGTTCAAATGTCGCATTTGATGACGTATGAACTTAGCCTGACCCTGGCACTGCCCGTCAGATCCGGGCCGCCCGTTGCGCGACACACCGACCCAGAGGATCCGTGCATGGACGTCACCCGCGATTCTTCGCAGCGACCCGACAATCTGCCCAAGGTGTTTCCGCCGGCAGTGCCGGAACGTTCCGCCTCCGGCTCCAGCCCGCTGGCCAGAACCACGGCCATCAGGACCGTCACGTCGGACGGCCCGGCCGACAGCGGGCCGGCGACCACCCCGCTGGCCGTCGTCCCGAGCCCCGCGCAGGCCGGCCCGGCGGACCGGCGCGACCCGCTGGAGACGGCCGCCCCCGAGACCGTCGAGCTGCTGGACGTCACGGCGGCCGGAACCGCGACCGCCACCACCTCCCGGCGCCCGCCGCGCGCCGACCAGGCGCTGCGCGAGCACCGCGCCGCCGCGCTGCCCGGCTGGATCGCCCTGCTGGCCGTGCTGATCGGCGTGGCCGGTGTGCTGTTCGTACTGCTGCGCACCGGCGTCATCCCGTACTGGGACGCGCTGCCCGACCTGCGCGGCACCGTCGCACGGGAGAGCGGCCGGGTGGAGGCGGACGCGCAGTGGATCGCCGCGGCGGCCGCGGCCGGCCTGCTGGTGGTGCTCGCGCTCGCCGGACTGCTGGCCAACGCGGGCGGCGAGACCCGGGTGCTGACCCGCTGGGGCCGCTACCGGGGCACCGTCCGCCGGGCCGGCCTGGTCTGGGTCAACCCGCTGCTGCGCCGTCGTCGGGTGGACGTGCGGCTGCGGCACTGGCGCAGCGAGCCGGTCAAGGTGGTGGACCGCACCGGCACGCCGATCGTGGTCCGGCTGCTGATCGTCTGGCGGGTCAAGGACACCGCGCGGGCGCTGCTGGCGATCGAGGACCACGAGAGCTACCTGCGCGAGCAGGTCCAGGCGGTGCTCACCCGCACCGCGTCCACCCTGCCCTGCGACAGCAACGCGGCCCCCGGTCCCGCGCTGCGCGACGGGCAGTGGTTCGCCGACGAGATGACCAGGGCGCTGGCGGCCGAGGCGGCCCCGGCCGGCCTGGAGGTCTACTCGGTGCAGCCGCTGGCCCTGGAGTACGCGCCCGAGGTGGCCGAGTCGATGCGCCGGCGCCGGCTGGCCGACCTGGACGCGGGCCTGCGCACGGTGCTGGTGGACGACGCGGTGGAGGCGGCGGCGCTCGCCGTCCGCCGTCTGGAGCGGGCGACCGCGCACGAACTGGACGAGGCCGCCCGCAGCGCGCTGATGGAACAGCTGCTGGTCGCCTTCGTCGCCCCGGCCGGAGTGGCCGCCTCGGTACCGTCCCCGGCCGCCCGCGCCGGGCGGAAGGAAGGACGACCCGCATGAGGATAGCCACCGGCGCGTACGCCGAACCCGCCGTCACCGTCGGCTCGGGCGGCCCCGACGGTGATCCCGGTCTGATCGGCTTCGAGGAGCGACTCGGCAGCATCCCCGCGATCGCGGGCTGCGGCTGCCCGAACTGCGTCGTCCGGCCGCGCACCGCCCGCTCCGCGGCGGCGGCCGGCGGCAGCCGAATACACCGGGCCGTGCGGAGCACCTGTCTGGCCACCACCGTGCTGGCGGGCGCCGGCGTCGTCGGCCTGACGGCCGGCGCCGGATCCGCGCACGCCGCGGCCGGGAAGCAGGGCTGGGACGGGTCGACGTACTGGTTCAAGAACGGCTCCGGCGAGTGGCGTTGGACCAGCCACTCCGACGTCTACGCGAGCCGCACCGGGCAGTCCGCCGGCTCGGCCGGCGCTTCCGCCCGGGCCGCCTCCAACGGTTCGGCCTCCTCCGCCGGGATGCGCCAGGGCTGGGACGGGTCGAAGTACTGGTTCAAGAACGGCTCCGGCGAGTGGCGTTGGACCAGCCACTCCGACGTCTACACGAGCCGCACCGGGCAGTCCGCCGGCTCGGCCCAGGCCCCCGCGCAGCCCGCGGCCCCCGCGAGCCGTCCGTCGGCCAAGCCCTCGCCGGCCCCCGGAAGCATGGAGGCGGCCATCGACTACGCGCTCGCCCAACTGGGCAAGCCGTACGTCTGGGGCGGCAACGGCCCGTCCGGCTACGACTGTTCGGGGCTGGTCCAGCAGGCCTACCGGCGCGCGGGGATCAGCCTGCCGCGGGTGGCCGACGACCAGTACGCGGCGACCACGCCGATCAGCGCCGGGCAACTGCGCCGCGGCGACCTGGTGTTCTGGTCCGACAGCGGCCGGGCCTCGGGGATCCACCACGTGGGGATCTACCTGGGCGGCGGCACCTTCGTGGAGGCGCCCCGGCCGGGGACGACCGTCCGCATCTCGACCCTCAGCCCGGGCTACTACCCGACCCACTTCGGCCGGCCGTAGCCGCGGAACCCGTACCGGGCCCCGACAGCGCGCCGCTGTCGGGGCCCGGACCGCGTCCAGGGCGGCTGCGGGGCGGAGCAGCCGTGGCGCCGGGCGGGCTCAGGCGGAGGCGGCGTCCAGCAGGGCGGTCTGCTCCGGGGTGAGCTCCAGGGTGGCGCCGGCCAGCAGCGGCGGGAGCTGCTCGACGGTGCGGGCGCTGGCGATCGGGGCGGCGACCGTCGGACGGGCGGCGAGCCAGGCCAGGGCGACGGAGGCGAGCTCCACCTCCAGCTCGGCGGCGACGGTGTCCAGCGCCTCCAGCACCTTGGGGCCGCGCGGCTCGGCCAGGTAGCGGGTGGCGCCCTCGGCGCGGGCGCTGTCCACGCCGTCGACCCCGGGACGGTACTTGCCGGTCAGGAAGCCGGAGGCCAGCGCGTAGTACGGGACGGTGGCCAGACCGTGCTCGGCGACCACGTCGGCCAGCGGGCCCTCGAAGGTGCCGCGCGAGACCAGGTTGTAGTGCGGCTGGACGGCGACGTACTTCGCCAGGCCCTCGCGCTCGGCGAAGGCCAGTGACTCGGTGAGCCGCTCGGCGGAGATGTTGGAGGCGGCGACCGCCCGGACCTTGCCCTCGCGGACCAGCTCGTCCAGCGCGGTGACGAACTCCTCGACCGGGGTGTCGTCGTCCCGGTGGGTGTAGTAGAGGTCGATCCGCTCGACCCCCAGGCGGCGCAGCGAGTCCTCGGCCGCGGCCTTGACGTTGGCGGCGCCCAGGCCGCTGCGCTCGGCGTGCATGCCGACCTTGGTGGCGATCACGATGTCCTCGCGGTTGCCGCGGCTGCGCAGCCAGTTGCCGAGGACGGTCTCGGACTCGCCGCCGGTGTTGCCCGGGGCCCAGGCGGAGTAGACGTCGGCGGTGTCGACGAAGTTGCCGCCGGCTGCCGCGTAGGCGTCCAGGACGGCGAAGGACTGCTGTTCGTCGGCCGTCCATCCGAAGACGTTGCCGCCGAGGGAGAGCGGGAAGACGGACAGGTCGGAGGTGCCGAGGCGGACCCGGCTGTGGTTTCCGGTCATGGGGGAAGTCAACCGGATTGCGCGGCGGGGCATTCCGTGAACCGCGCGGTCTTCACGGAGCCGTCGTACCGCTGTCGCACGTGGGGGTGGTGTGTTCCGCGCGACGGGGGTCCGGGGTGTGCCCGAGGTGGGCGGATTCGTTAGAGTCCGTGCCATGGCTGACAACGACTACGACCCCGCCGGCAGCACCCAGATGTTCCGGGCGTTCGTCGACGAGAGCCCGGCGCCCCAGGCCCCGGGCAACGTTTCCACCTACGGCAGCAGCAAGAGCGGCAGCCGCACCGGCGTGATCGCGCTGATCGCCGTCGTCGTGCTGGTCGCCCTGGGCGGCGTGATCTGGCTGGCGGTCAAGTGACCCTCGCGCGGGTGACCCTCGTCCGGGTCACCCGCGCGACGGGAGCCGAGCTCCTCAGCAGGGTTTGCGCCAGGCGTCCAGTTCGAGCTTCTTGCGCATCGAGCTGAAGCCCAGCGACTTGGCCTTGCCGCAGAACCGGTCCGTGTCGAGCTTGTACTCGACGTGGAAGACCGCCTTGCCCGCCTTGACGAAGGGGGCGACACGGTCGCACTCGTCGAACTGCGAGCACTCCTCGTTGACCGCGAAGTCGAAGTCCGCGAGCAGCGCCGGGATCTGGTCCAGGTCGTTCTTCAGGCCGATGGCCAGGCCGCGTTCATGGGCGAGCTGCGCCAGCATCCGGTTGTACTTGAGCTGGTCGTCGGCGGTCAGCGGGAAACCGCTGTTCTGGTTGTAGGCCTCGATGGTGTCCGGCTCGATGGCGTCGAAGCCCTTGCTCCGGCACATGTCGAAGCGGGCGGCCATCAGCGGCCTCAGCTGGTCGAGCTTGCGGATGTCGAACCACTTCTCGCCCTTCCAGCCGGTGTCCGAGCCCTGGAGGGACTTGGCGAAGGCGGCGGAGTCGGGGCGGAAGTTCTCCCAGGAGCCGGCGTTGATGTAGCAGATCACCTTGCGGCCCTTGGCGTGCAGCGCGGCCACCACCGAGGCGTCGTTCTCGAAGCCGTCGATGTCGTAGACCGGGACGTCCACCGACTGGTCGACGGCGCCGCCGAGTTGCCACTGCCAGGCCAGGCCGGGGGTGGGCTGCCAGCGGGCGCCGGCCGGCGGCGGTGCCGGGTTGCCCGGCGGGGTGCCGGGGCCCGGAGGGGTACCGGGCGGCGGACTGCCGGCGGGCGTTCCCGGGGCCGGCGCGCCGGCATTCGGGGTGGTGGGCCCGGGGGTCGGGGTGTCCGGGGCGGTGGTGGCCGCGTCGGGGGTGCCGGGGGTGCTCGGCGCGGTGGCCGCGGGGGAGTTGCTCGGGGTGCCGTCGGCCGAGTCCTGGTCGTCCTCCGATCCCGAGCTGCTGCACGAGCTGACCAGCAGGGCGGTGGCGGTGGCGAGGGCCAGGGTGGCCGGAAGCAGCCGGTTGCGACGGTTCACGGTAGTCGAACTCCGGATCGGGTCAGGTCAGTTCAGCGGCGTTCAGGCCGTACGGCAGGGTGCGCCAGGGGTTCTCCCCGGCTCCCGGTACGGCGCAGCCGACGCCGGCTCGCCGGGCGGCGATCAGGGCGGCGGCGTCCTGGGCGTTCTCGGTGGGGACGTCGTAGACCAGGTGGCAGAAGCGGGAGGCCGCATGCCTGCCGGTCCACAGCGGCAGCGTCATGTCGCGGTAGGCGTCCCAGTCGCCCTCGAAGGTCACCAGCAGGTCGGCCAGGCCGACCTCCGCGTAGCCCGGGTCCGGGTGCTCGCCGTGGCCGAACACCACGGTGCCGCAGCCGGCCGCGCGGGCGGCCGTGGCCAGCCGCCGGTAGTGCGCGAGCGCGCCCCGGTGGGTGGTGACCTGGTCGAAGTAGACGCCGGTGATGCCGTGGCGCTGACGGTAGGTCAGGATGTCGGCCACCACGGCCGCGTGCGGGCGGCGGCCGTAGTCGGTGTCGGTGTAGCCGACCAGCGGCAGGCCGGCGGCGCGCAGTCGGTCGGCCGCCTCGGCGAAGACGTGGTCCGGGACCTCGCCCGGACCGTCGGCGAGGTTGAGCACGACGGCGGCGATCCGGGCGGGGTCGGCGGCGGCGACCGCCTGCCAGGCCGCCGGGTCCACCGCGGGGTGGACGTACAGCGGCACCAGCAGGCGGCCGTCGGGGGTCTGCCCGGTGGTCATGCGACCACCGGGTCGGGCGTGGGCCCGGCGGTGCCGAGCCACAGGTCGCGCAGGGTGTCGGCGAGGTCCGTCTCCGGCCGCCAGCCGAGCTCCCGGGCGGCGGCCGACACGTCGGCCTGCTGCCAGGAGACCGCGGCCGAGCGTTCGGAGCCCGCCCCGCTCTCGTCGATCCGGCCGGTGAAGCCGGCCGCGGCGACCAGCCCGTCGGCGATCGCCCGGACCTGCCGGGCCCGGCCGGAGGCCAGGTTGAGCATCCGGGGCAGCGGACGGTCGGCGGTGACGGCCAGGCCGACCGCCCCGGCCACGTCCCGGGCGTCGACGAAGTCGCGGTAGGCGGAGAGGTCGCCGACCGTGATCACGCCGTCGGCGCCCTCGGGCGCCACCCGGCGCAGTTCGGCGGCCAGCCGGCCGGGCAGCGAGCCCGCCGGGGCGCCGGGGCCGACCGGGTTGAACACCCGCAGCACCACGGCGTCCAGCGGCGAGCCGGCCACCGCGAGGGAGCCGGCCAGCTTGGTCGCGCCGTACACGCCGACCGGGCGCGCGTCGGCGTCCTCGGTCAGGGACTCGCCCTGTCCGCAGACGCCGTACTCGCCGGCCGAACCGATGTGCACCAGGCGGGCCTTCGGGGCGCCGAGGGAGAGCGCCTCGCAGAGCACCGCCGGGCCGCGGGCGTTCACCTCGGCGAGCTTGACCGCGCTGCCGGCCACCGCGCCGGCGAAGTTGACCACCGCGTCGGGGGCCAGCGCGGACAGTTCCTCGCCGAGCGGGCCGGCCTGGGCGGTGGCCAGGTCCAGCCGGAGATCGTGGGCGGGCCGCCGCCCCGCGGTCAGCACGGTGGCACCGGGCAGTGACCGCAGGACGGCGGTGGCGTGACGGCCGAGGAAGCCGTCGCCGCCGAGGAGCAGAATTCTCACGCGGCCCGTCCGTCGCTCTCGGCGCCCGCGGTGGCGGGCTCGGCGTGCTCGTCGTCCGGGGCGGTGCGGGCGGCCGGGATCGGCAGTTCCGCGACGCTCGGCGTGGTGGTGGTCGACTCGAAGGGCATCAGGACCGGGCGGATGGTCGAGAACTCGGCGTTGGCCCGGTCGTAGTCGTCGGGCCGGCCGATGTCCAGCCAGTAGCCGCCGAACTCGTACGCGGACGGCGGGGTCCCGGCGGCCAGCAGGTCCAGCACCAGCTCGTCGAAGCCCAGCGGCAGGCCGGGGGTGTACTTGGCGAGCGCCGAGCGGGAGACGCCGTACACGCCCATCGAGACGCGGTAGTCGATGCTGGGCTTCTCCTGGAAGCCGGTGATGGTGCCCTCTTCGGCGGTCAGCACGCCGAAGTCGATCTTGACCTGACGGGCATAGGTGGCAATGGTCAGCGGGGCACCGGACGCCTCGTGGTGCTTGAGCACCCCGGCGAAGTCCAGGTCGGTCAGGATGTCGCCGTTCATCACCAGGAAGTGCTCGGGCAGGCGGTCCTGCATGGTGAGCAGCGGGCCCATGGTGCCGAGCGGGCTGTCCTCGACGGCGTAGCCGACCCGCAGGCCCCACTGGGAGCCGTTGCCGACGTAGGCGCGGATGATGTGGCCGAGGTGGCCGATGGCCAGGGTGACGCTCTGGAAGCCCGCGGCGGCGAGCTGGCGCATCACGATCTCCAGGATCGCGTGCTGGTCGCCGATCGGAACGAGCGGCTTGGGAAGCGCGGTGGTGTACGGGCGGAGACGGACGCCCTTACCGCCGGCCAGGATCACTGCGTGCATGGTGTTTCCCCCACGGAAAGGATGTGCAGGACACGAACCTTGGTTACCAGGACGAGCAAGATCGGTTACGGCGGGTCAGACGTTGTAGATGTCGGTCTTGTAGCGGGCCAGGTTGGCCGGGTCGCGGAAGAACTCGATGGTCTGCTCCAGGCCCTGCTCCAGGCTGAAGCCGGGGGCCCAGCCGGTGGCCCGGCGCAGCCGGGTCGCGTCCGCGACCAGACGCATGACCTCGGAGTTGGTCGGACGGATGCGCTGCTCGTCCTCCTTCACCACCAGGTCCACGCCCATCAGCTTGCCGACCAGGGTGACCAGGTCGCCGACCGAGATCTCGCCGCCGGTGCCGGCGTTGAAGGTCCGGCCGACCACCGACTCGGCGGGCGCGGTGCCCACCGTGCGGAAGGCGTTGGCGGTGTCCTTGACGAACGTGAAGTCGCGGGTCGGGCGCAGGTCGCCGAGGGTGATCTCGGTCTGGCCGGCCGCGACCTGGGCGATCACGGTCGGGATGACGGCGCGCATCGACTGGCGCGGGCCGAAGGTGTTGAACGGGCGCAGGGTGACGACCGGGGTCTCGAAGCTGGCGTGGTAGCTGTCGGCCAGCCGGTCCCCGCCGGCCTTGGAGGCGGCGTACGGGGACTGGGTGTTGATCGGGTGGTCCTCGGTGATCGGCACGGTCTGCGCGGTGCCGTAGGTCTCGCTGGTGGAGGTGTGCACCAGGCGGGGGATCTCCAGGTGGCGCACCGCCTCCAGCACGTTCAGGGTGCCGGTGACGTTGGTGTCGACGTACGAGTGGGGGGCGCGGTAGGAGTACGGGATCGCGATCAGGGCGGCCAGGTGGTAGACCGCCTCGGTGCCCTTGACCAGGCCGTTGACCGAGCCCGGGTCCCGGACGTCGCCGAGGACGATCTCGACCGAGTCCAGCACCTCCTCGGACAGGGTCTCCAGCCAGCCGAAGGACGAGAAGGAGTTGTACTGGACCATCGCGCGGACGTGGTGCCCGTCGGCGACCAGGGTCTCGACGAGGTGGGAGCCGATGAAGCCCTCGGCTCCGGTAACCGCGACGCTGCTCATGCGGATTTCGCTTTCTCGATCTGCCGGGGCGGCCGGACGCCCTGCGGTGGCCGGCCGCCGTAGGCCCGGTGGGTGTCTCAGGTGAAACGGGTACGGCGGTGCACGCGAATGGAGGCGTGCGGGATATTCGATGTGTTCAGCGGTGCTGGGTGGTGCGGCCGAGCGCGGGCCCGGCGAGTGCGGTGAGGACGGTGGCGGCCGCCCCGCAGCCGATCAGCTGCAGGACGATCGGGTCCGCACCTGTCAGCAGCCCGGCGCTCTCGGCGACCGCGGCGGCCAGACAGACGAGGGCGGTGCTCCAGCTGAACCCGAAGGCGTTCAGCAGCAGCGCCAGCCAGAGCGAGCCGCCGAGGAGCAGCATCGCGCCGAGCTGCGGCACGCCGAGCGCGGGGGCGCCGGGCCACAGCACGGTCGCGGCGGCGTCCAGCGCGGCCACGGTGGTGAGGTAGATGAACAGGCAGCCGAGCAGGATCGCGCCGGTGCGGCGGGAGAACTGGCCGCTGGTGTGGCTGGTGCGCAGTGCGGCGACCGCCAGTGCCCGGTAGCGGAAGAGCAGCCACTCGGCGAGGCCCAGGCTGAGCGTCAGCGCGATCATGGCCGGTCCGGTCGGGGTGGTCGAGGTCTCCTGCGCGGGGTGGCCGCCGGACTGCACGGCCTGGTGGATGGTCCCGCCGAGGCCGGCGATCAGCGTGAGCGCGCCGCAGGCCAGGCCGAACAGCAGGTGCGGGACCTCCTGGCGGACCGGCAGCCTCAGCGCCACGGACTCGCGCTCGCCGCCGCGGATGCAGACCAGCAGCTCCCGGGCGGCCAGTCCGACCGCCAGCGCCACCGAGGCGAGCAGCACGACCGTTCGGACCAGCTGCGGAACGTCCACCGCCAGCACCACGCCCGCGCCGACCGAGGCCGGGGCCAGCGCCAGCAGCAGGAACTTCTCCCGCCCGAGCACCAGCAGCACGGTGGCCGCGCCCAGGTAGCAGGACTGTCCGGCGGCGAAGGACAGCGCGCCGAGCGGCCCGCCGACCACGTACGCGGCGGCGGACGCGACCAGCGCGCCGACCGGGGCGCCGACGGCCAGGCAGACCGCGGCCTCGCGGCGGCGCATCCGGCCCAGCCAGCGGTAGGAGCGGTGCGCCAGCGCCTGGTTGAAGCCCCAGCTGACCAGCGTGGCGACGGACAGCGCGAGCATGCCCGAGGGCAGGCCGAAGCGCATCCGGGTGGTCGCGAACAGGCTGGCGCCGAGCAGGTAGCCGAGCCCCGGCAGGGCGAACACCAGGCCGCGCACCACGCAGCGCCAGGGATCGGCCCGCCAGGGGTTGGCGAACTCGGAGCTCGGGCCGGGGTAGCGGCGCTGGACCTTCTCGAACAGCTCCTCGGCGACGGTGAACGCGTCGGGGCGGCCGTACAGCAGGGCGGCCTGCTCGTCCGAGAGGCCGTCGGACTCCAGGAAGGCCGCGATCTCGTACGGGTGGACGGCGTCGGCGCAGACGTCGCGCAGGCGCTCGGCGAGTTCGTCCAGCGGGTCCGCGGAGAGGTAGAGCGACTCCTCGGGCTCCGGCTCCTGCTCCGGCTGGGCGGGGCGGCGGCGCTTGAGCGGCAGGGTGCGCAGCTGCATGGTGTGCTCGGGTCCGGCTTCGTCCGGAACCAGTCGCAATGGACCGCTCATGCTCCGACCTCGTTGTGCTCGGCGGCCGCTTCGCGGGACACGCGCTTCTCGACGGTTCTCTCTCCCCCGGCCGCCGGCCGGGGGTGCTCCGGGCGCCGGTTCACGCTCCGACCTCGCTCGGCTCGGGGCGGGCGGCGGAGGCCAGCTGCTGGTCCCAGTCGGGGCTGGGGACCTGGTCGGTGACGGCGACCATGCCGCCGGGCATCCAGCGGGCGGTGCCCAGGAGTTCGGTGTAGATCCCGCGGAAGCCGTCGATGTTCTGGCGGAGGGTGAACTGCTCGATCACCCGCAGCCGGGCGCCCTCGCCGAGCCGGGCGCGCCGTTCGGCGTCGCGCAGCAGCTCGATCGCGGCGGCCGCCATCGGCTCGGGCTCGCGCGGCGGGACGACCAGTCCGGTGTCGCCGACGGCCTCGCGCACGCCGCCGACGTCGGTGGAGACGGTCGCGCGGCCGCAGGACATCGCTTCGATCAGGGTGAACGGGAAGCCCTCGCTGATGCTGGAGAGCATGACCACGTTGCCCGCCGCGTACGCGTCGGTGATGTCGGCGACGCGGCCCTCGAAGGCCACCGAGTCGGCTATGCCGAGCTCGGCGGCCAGGGCTATGCAGCGGTCCCGGTACGCCTCGCCGCCCTTGGGAGTGCCGCCGAAGAGCCGCAGCCGCGCCTCGGGGATCTCGCGCTGCACGATGGCGAAGGCCTGGATCAGCGTCTCCAGGTCCTTGATCGGGTCGACCCGGCCGGCCCAGCTGAGGGTCGGCGTCTCGGGCTCGGGACCGGCCGGCGGGAAGGCGGCCGGGTCCACCCCGTTGTAGACGGTGCGGATGTGCGAGGACGGCGTGCCGCCGCGCTCCTCCCAGCGCCGGTTGTACCGGTTGCCGGGGGTGACCAGCGCGGCCTGCCGGTAGCTCTCCTCGGCGAGCATCCGGTAGAAGCCGAGCAGCAACGCCTTGACCGGCCAGCGGTACGGGCCGGTGCGGTAGCCGAGGTAGCGCTCGCGCAGGTAGATGCCGTGCTCGGTGAGCAGAAACGGTACGCCGTACTGCTGGGCGGCGATCAGCCCGGGCAGGGTGGCGAGCCCGCCACTGGCCGCGTGCGCGACGCCCTCCTTCGGCGGCTCGACCGAGAGCGGCCGCAGGGCGTGCTCCAGCAGGTCGGTGGCGTTCAGGGCGTCGTGCAGGGTGGGCCGGGAGACGGCGGTCGGCAGGTAGTCGCGGGTCCAGACGTGCTGGAGGGTGCGCAGCGCGCGCTCGCTGCGCAGCGCCGGGCTGAGCAGCCCGTGCCGGGCGAGGTCGGCGAAGTTGTACAGCTCGGTGCCGAAGTGGGTGGTGTAGACCGGGTCGAGGATGGAGTGCAGGAAGCGCTCGTACGCGTTGAGGAAGCGCCGCATCTCCTTGCCGCGGGGCGGTCGGCCTTCCGAGGCCGGCCCCCAGAGCGGTGCGGTGGTGACCGACCGCACGTTGGCGGGCAGCTCCCAGGCCAGTGGTTCGTGCCCGGTTCCGGTGACGGCGATGACGTCGAACTCGACGTCCGGCATGCCTTGAACGAGCTGGTCGCACCAGACGCTCACGCCGCCGTGCTGGTGCGGATACGTCCCCTCGGTGAGCAGGGTGACGCGCATTCCTGTCCCCCCTCCTGTTCTTGCGTCGGTTCCGGCCTGGATGGCCGGAACGGGAGGCCTGGGGGGGGTGGGGCGGGGGCAAGGGGCCGCCCCCCCGGGCGGGGGGGGGGGCCGGGTAGCCGGTGCCGGC
>NZ_JBSHBN010000058.1:33783-50030 GCF_053612025.1 Kitasatospora sp. NPDC054768 | reverse complement strand
GCTCTTTCCATCGAAAAGTGGTGCACGTCTGCGGACGCGGGTCGGCCGGCCCGGTCACCCGTCTGTGTGAGGTGATGTCACTTCTGCTCGCTGAGCGCCTTGTTGAGCAGCACGACGTTGACGCCCTCGTTGCCGAGGAAGCCGAGCGAGCGGCTCTCGGTGTACTCGTCGACCAGCTTGGTCACGGCCTCCACCGGCAGGCCGCGGTTCCCGGCCACCCGGTCGACCTGCTCCTTGGCGTACGCGACGGAGATGTGCGGGTCGAGGCCGGAGCCGGAGGCGGTCAGCGCGTCGGCCGGGACGCTCGCCGGGTCGACGCCGTCGAACGCGGCGACGGCGGCGCGGCGGTCCTCGACGGCCTTCAGCAGGTCCTCGCTGTTCGGGCCGAGGTTGCTGGCGCTGGAGGAGGAGGCGTCGTAGCCGGTCCCGGCCGCGGAGGGGCGGGGCTGGAACCACTTCGGGTCCGGCCGGGCCTCCTCCTTCGGGTCGTCCGGGTTCTTCTTCGGGAGGTTGAAGTTCTGGCCGATCAGGCTGGAACCGGCCTCCTTGCCGTCGGACGTCACGGGCGAGCCGTTCGCCTTGTCGGTGAAGGCTGCCTGGGAGATGCCGGTGATCAGCAGGGGGTAGGCGATCCCGAGGATCACGGTGAGCACCAGGAGTGCCCGCAGGGCGGTGAAGTGGGTGCGGAGGGTGGTCGGCAGGGGCTTGGACATGGTTTTCTCTCCTTCCCTGCGTCAGCTGAGGCCGGGGATGAACTGGACGATCAGGTCGATCAGCTTGATGCCGACGAACGGCACCACCAGGCCGCCGAAGCCGTAGACCCCGATGTTGCGGCGCAGCAGCGAGCTGGCGTCGGACGGGCGGTAGCGCACGCCGCGCAGGGCGAGCGGGATCAGGCCGATGATGACCAGGGCGTTGAAGATGATCGCCGAGGTGATCGCGGACTGCGGGCTGTGCAGGCCCATGATGTTGAGGTGGCTCAGGCCCGGGTAGACCCCGGCGAACATCGCGGGGATGATCGCGAAGTACTTGGCCACGTCGTTGGCGATCGAGAAGGTGGTCAGGGCGCCGCGGGTGATCAGCAGCTGCTTGCCGATCTCCACGATCTCGATCAGCTTGGTCGGGTTGGAGTCCAGGTCGACCATGTTGCCGGCCTCCTTGGCCGCCATGGTCCCGGTGTTCATCGCGACGCCGACGTCGGCCTGGGCGAGCGCGGGGGCGTCGTTGGTGCCGTCGCCGGTCATCGCGACCAGCTTGCCGCCCTCCTGCTCCTTCTTGATCAGGGCCATCTTGTCCTCGGGCGTGGCCTCGGCGAGGAAGTCGTCCACGCCGGCCTCCTCCGCGATCGCCTTGGCGGTCAGCGGATTGTCACCCGTGATCATGATGGTCTTGATGCCCATCCGGCGGAGCTCGTCGAAGCGCTCCCGCATGCCCTCCTTGACCACGTCCTTGAGGTGGATGACCCCGAGGACGCGGGCCGGCCCGCTGCCGACCTTGGTGGCCACGACCAGCGGGGTGCCACCGGCCGCGGAGATGCCGTCGACCAGGGTGGCGACCTCGTCGCCGACCGAACCGCCGTTCTCGGTCACCCAGTTGGAGACCGAGCCGGCCGCGCCCTTGCGGACCTGGTGGACGCCCTCGGCCTCGTCCAGGTCCACCCCCGACATCCGGGTCTGGGCGGTGAACGGCACCCAGGTGGCGTGGGTCAGCTCGCCCTGGGCACGGGCCCGCAGACCGTACTCGGTCTTCGCGAGGACCACGATCGAGCGGCCCTCCGGGGTCTCGTCCGCGAGCGAGGAGAGCTGCGCGGCGCTGGCCAGTTCGTCGGTGGACACGCCCGGGGCGGCCAGGAACTCGGCGGCCTGGCGGTTGCCCAGGGTGATGGTGCCGGTCTTGTCGAGCAGCAGGGTGTTGACGTCGCCGGCGGCCTCGACGGCGCGGCCGGACATCGCCAGCACGTTGCGCTGCACCAGCCGGTCCATGCCGGCGATGCCGATCGCGGAGAGCAGCGCGCCGATGGTGGTCGGGATGAGCGCCACGATCAGGGCGACCAGGACGATCATCGACTGCGGGGCGCCCGCGTAGGTGGCCATCGGCTGGAGGGTCACGACCGCGACCAGGAAGACGATGGTCAGCGAGGCCAGCAGGATGTTGAGCGCGATCTCGTTCGGCGTCTTCTGCCGGGCGGCACCCTCGACCAGGGCGATCATCCGGTCGATGAACGACTTGCCGGGCTCCGAGGCGATCTTCACCACGATCCGGTCGGACAGCACCTTGGTGCCGCCGGTGACGGCACTGCGATCGCCGCCGGACTCGCGGATGACGGGCGCGGACTCGCCGGTGATCGCCGACTCGTCGACGCTGGCGACGCCCTCGACCACGTCACCGTCGCCGGGGATGATCTGGCCGGCCTCGACCACCACGTGGTCGCCGAGCCTCAGCGCGGTGCCGGGCACCTCCTCCTCGGCCCGGGTGGCGGGCCAGTCGGTGAGCCGGCGGGCGACGCTCTCGGTCTTGGTCTTGCGCAGGGTGTCGGCCTGGGCCTTGCCGCGGCCCTCGGCCACGGCCTCGGCCAGGTTCGCGAACACCGTGGTGAGCCAGAGCCAGACGGTGATGGCCCAGGCGAACACGGACGGGTCGGCTATCGCGGAGACCGTGGTGACCACCGAGCCGACCTCGACGACGAACATCACCGGGTTCTTGATCATCACCCGGGGATCGAGCTTCTTCACCGCGTCCGGCAGGGACGCGAGGATCAGCTTCGGGTCGAGCAGGCCGCTCGCCACTCTGTGCGGCGCGGCGGGCTCCGACTTGTCGGCCGGTGCGGGGTTGAGCGTAGAGGTGGACATCAGGAGGACAGACCTTCCGCGATCGGCCCGAGAGCCAGGGCCGGGAAGTAGGTGAGGCCGACGACGATCAGGATCACGCCCGACAGCAGGCCCACGAACAGCGGCTTGTGGGTGGGCAGGGTGCCCGGGGTGGCCGGGACCGGCTGCTGCTGGGCGAGCGAGCCGGCCAGCGCCAGGACGAAGACGATCGGCAGCAGACGACCGAAGATCATCGCCAGACCGAGCGCGGTGTCGTACCAGTCGGTGTTGACGGTGATGCCGCCGAAGGCCGAACCGTTGTTGTTGGCGGCCGAGGTGAAGGCGTACAGCACCTCGGAGAAGCCGTGGGCGCCCGAGTTGAGCATCCCGGCGCGCTCGCCCGGCAGGGCCATCGCCACGCCCGTGCCGACCAGCACGATCGTCGGCGTGGTGAGGATGTACAGCGAGGCGAACTTCATCTCCCGGCCGCCGAGCTTCTTGCCCAGGTACTCGGGGGTGCGGCCGACCATCAGGCCGGCGACGAACACCGCGACGACCGCGAGCACCAGCATCCCGTACAGGCCGGAGCCCACACCGCCGGGCGCGATCTCGCCCAGCATCATGTTGAAGACCGTCAGCCCGCCGCCGAACGGCGTGTACGAGTCGTGGAAGGAGTTCACCGCACCGGTCGAGGTCAGCGTGGTCGAGGCGGCGAACAGCGAGCTGGCGGCGATGCCGAAGCGCTGCTCCTTGCCCTCCATCGCGGCGCCCGCGGCCTGCAGGGCGCCGCCCTGGTGCTGCGACTCGGCGAAGGTCAGCAGGGCCACCGAGGCGACCCAGAACAGGCCCATCACGGCGACGATCGCGTAGCCCTGACGGTTGTCCCCCACCATCCGGCCGAAGGTCCGCGGCAGCGCGAACGGGATCAGCAGGATCAGGAAGATCTCGACCAGGTTGGTGAAGCCGGTCGGGTTCTCGAACGGGTGCGCCGAGTTGGCGTTGAAGAAGCCGCCGCCGTTGGTGCCGAGCAGCTTGATGACCTCCTGGGAGGCCACCGGGCCGCCCGGGATCTTCTGGACGTCACCCGCGAGGTTGGTGACCTCGTGAAAGCCGTGGAAGTTCTGGATCACGCCGTTGGCGGCCAGGACCAGGGCGAAGACGATCGAGATCGGCAACAGCAGGCGCAGGCTGATCCGGGTGAGGTCCACCCAGAAGTTGCCGACCCGGTCCGTCCTGTTGCGGGTGAAGCCCCGGATCAGCGCGGCGACGACGGCGATGCCGACGGCCGCGGAGACGAAGTTCTGCACCGCCAGGCCCGCCATCTGCGCCAGGTGGCCCATCGCGGACTCGCCGCCGTAGGACTGCCAGTTGGTGTTGGCGACGAACGAGATCGCGGTGTTCCAGGCCTGGTGGCCCTCCATCTGCGGAACGCCCAGGTTCAGCAGCAGGTAGCCCTGGAGGCGGATCAGGCCGTAGAGGAAGAGGACGGAGACGGCGGAGAAGGCCAGCACCGAGCGGAGATAGGCCGGCCAGCGCTGATCGGCGTCGCCGTCGACGCCGATCACCTTGTAGATGCCGCGCTCGACTCCGAGGTGCTTGGCGGACGTGAGGAGCTTGGCGATGTAGTCGCCGAGGGGGCGATAGCACAGGGCCAGCGCGCCGACGAGGGCGATGACCTGGAGCCAGCCCGCGAGAGTGGAGCTCATGTCAGAACTTCTCCGGGTAGATCAGCGCGACGACGAGATAGCCGACGAGGGCGACGGCCACGATCAGACCAGCGATGTTCTCGGCGCTCACAGCTTCTCCACCCCCCGCGCGATCAGGGCGATGACGGCGAACACGGCGACCGTGACACCGACGTAGATGAGATCGGACATGGGCTCCACCAGAGTGGTTCGGGAGATGCCGCGACCTGGGCCGGAAGGGCTCGCGCGGCGCCGGCGGACGACCGGCAGATGCAGCAAACCAGCCGTCAGGGGCGCGTTATGGGGCCCTGACGCCCTCCATACGGGTGACGGCGCGACGTTGACGCGGCCTTGACGGGCGCTTCACCGGACCGAGACCGTCGTGATCGGGCCGAGATCCGGCGGGGGCGGGCGGCGGTGCGGCGGCGGTCCTCGTCGGTACTCGTCGGGCGTCGCCGTGCCTCGCCGTGCCTCGCCGTGCCTCGCCGTGCCTCGCCGTGCCTCGCCGTGCCTCGCCGTGCCTCTCCGTGCCTCTCCGTGCGGGGAACGTGCCGGGACCGTGCCGGGAAACGGAGCGGCCCCGGACGGCGGTCTGCCGTCCGGGGCCGTCCTCCCCCGCTCCTGGTCACATCCGCATGCGCAGCCGGCAGACCACCGCGTCGGTGTGCCGCCGCAGGGCACGGTCGATCACGGCGCCGCGCCGGTTCTGCAGCGCCCGCTGCCACCAGCGGGCCGGCTCCACCTCGGGGATCAGCACGGTCAGCCGGTCGTAGGCGTGCTCCGCCCCCAGCTCGTTGACGAAGTCGGCGATCGGCCGGCCCAGCCGGCGGTGGACGTCCGGGATCTCCACCAGCGGCACGCCCGGACGCCACAGCTCCCAGTCCCGGCGCAGCGCCTCCGCGGCGGCCGGCTCGTGCACCACCGTCACCGCCATCACCTCGTCGCCGAGCGAGAGCGCCGCCGACAGGCCGTCCCGGGTCAGCCGGGTGATCGCGGTCACCGGGACGACGACCAGGCTGCGCTGCCTGGTCACCGGGCCGGGCACCCGGCCCAGCTCCAGCCGCTCGCCGATCCGCGCGTAGCTGCGGTGGACCGCCTCGAACAGCACCACCAGCAGCGGCAGCGCCACCACGATGCCCCAGGCGCCCTCGGTGAACTTGGTGCCGGTGACGACCAGCGCCGCGACGCCGGTGAGCAGCGCGCCGAAACCGTTCAGCGCGGCCTTCCACCGCCAGCCGGACGGCCGGTGCAGCAGCCAGTGCCGGACCATGCCGACCTGACAGACGGTGAAGCCGACGAACACGCCGATGGAGAACAGCGGCACCAGGCTGTTGACGTCCCCGCCGGAGCCGACCAGGAGCACCGCCGACACCGCGGCCAGGAACAGCACGCCGTACCGGTACACCTGGCGGTCGGCGCGCAGCGCGAACACGTGCGGGAGGTGGTTGTCCCGGGCGAGCAGGTCGAGCAGCACCGGCAGCCCGCCGAAGGAGGTGTTGGCGGCGAGCCCGAGCAGCACCACGGTGGCGAACTGGACGACGTAGAAGCCGAACCCGTGGCCGAGCGAGGCGTCGGCGAGCTGGGCGAGCACCGTGACGCCCTCGACCGGCTGGAGGTGGAAGCGGCCGATCAGCACGGCCAGCCCGATCAGCATCACGCCGAGCAGGGCACCGAGCGCGACCTCGGTGTGCTGGGCGCGCCTGACCCGCGGGGTGCGGAAGGAGGGGACGGCATTGGCCACCGCCTCCACGCCGGTCAGCGCGGAGCAGCCGGCCGCGAAGGCCTTGAGCAGCAGCAGCGCGCCGACGGCGGTGGCGTTCTCGGCGAGCGCCGAGGCGTGGCCGGCGGCGGCCGCGGTGCTGGCCGGGCCGTCCCG
Source organism: Kitasatospora sp. NPDC054768 (assembly GCF_053612025.1). Taxonomy (NCBI): domain Bacteria; kingdom Bacillati; phylum Actinomycetota; class Actinomycetes; order Kitasatosporales; family Streptomycetaceae; genus Kitasatospora; species Kitasatospora sp. NPDC054768. Next base: position 43,662 of record NZ_JBSHBN010000058.1, on the reverse strand, counting down.
GAACAGCCCGACCACGACGATCGCCAGGATGGAGAGCACGAAGACGGCGGTCGGCGCCATGAACCAGCGCGCCGACTCGGCGATCCCGCGCAGGTTCACCGCGGTGACCAGCGCGAGCACGCCCAGGCAGAGCCAGACCCGGTCGTCGTACAGGCCCGGGACGGCCGAGGTGAGCGCGGCGACGCCGGCGGTGACCGAGACCGCGACGTTCAGGACGTAGTCGACGACCAGCGAGGCGGCCGCGGTCAGCGCGGTCCGGCGGCCCAGGTGCGCCTTGGCCACCGCGTAGGAGCCGCCGCCGTCCGGGAAGGCCGCGATCACCTGCCGGTAGGAGGCGACCAGCACCGCCAGCAGCAGGGCGATCGCGGCGGTGACCGGCAGCGTGAAGCCCAGCCCGTACGCCCCGGCGGCGGCGAGCACCAGCACGATCGACTCCGGCCCGTACGCGACCGAGGCCATGGCGTCCAGCGAGAGCGCGGCCAGCCCGCCGAGCGCGCTGAGCCGGTGCCGCTCGTCGCCCGTACCGGTGTCCGGCGGCTCGGGTTCGGCCGTCACGGCCGGCGGGGTGGTGGCGCTGGACATCGGACGGACCTCCGCAGTCGGTAGTTGGTCCGATCCTGCGGTCCGCGCACCCGCCGCCCCGGCGGGCCCTACGCGTTCCTGACGCCGCCACGAGCGGCCTTGACGCGCCCTTGACGCGGCGGCCGCGCCGCGCCGGCCCCGTCCGGTGGCTGTTGGCGGGGGTGGGGCGAGCCGTTGTCCCGGCGGTCGCCGGCTGGGAAGACGATCAGCTCTGTCGAAGGACTCCCACCCCCGGCCCCCACTCTGCTGCCTGCCACCCGTAATTGCAAGCAATGTGCAATAAGTGGCCCGACCGGCCCCGCCCCCGCGGAACCGCCGGAACACGACGAAAAGCCCCCGATCCGCGTTTCCGCAGATCGGGGGCTGTTTCTCTATCCTGTGGCTGGTGCAGGGTTCGAACCTGCGTAGCTTGCGCGACAGATTTACAGGCCGCTGACCAGGGGCGCTCTGACCAGGCAACTCTCGCTTGCGGGCCGCACCTGGTCCGCCCCTGGTCCGGATCATGGTTCCGGCGGCCTCCACTCGACCCAGGTCCGCCACTAGTCCTACCCCTGCGTCGAGCGAGCATCGAGGTCACCACCCCCTTCCGCGCAGCAGTCTCCTTGCACGGCCATCTCAAGACGGCTTCAACCAGCATTCGGTTTCACCAACTACCCACCGCAGACGGCCCGATCGGTAGACTCGGCTAGATCTGGGCAGCCGTGACCACGCTTGGGGAGCTTCGTGAAGGACTACGACTACGAGTCGCTCGGCGCTGACATGTTCCAGCAGCTGGCGCAAGCAGTACTCGTGAAGCTTCATCCAGACGTCCAATGCCTCCCCGTGGGGATGCCAGATGGCGGCCGGGATGCCTCTGTTCCGGGCGATGGAGCTCAGGACTCCATCGTCTATCAAGTGAAGTTTAGGAAGCCCACCCCGAACAGGGCGGCAACCCCAGAAGAAATTTGCACTTGGCTACAAAAGGCAATTGAGAAGGAACTCCCGAAGATTCGCCGACTCGGGCAGAAGGGCACCAGCAAATATGTAGTAGTCACCAATGCGCAGTGCTCATCACATGAGGATACGGGAACATTCGACCGAATGGGCGAGTGGATGAGGGATAACCTTCCCATTCCTGCTCAGATCTGGTGGAGAGACGATGTGAGCCGTCGACTAGACGGCGAGAGAGAAATTAAGCGCACTTACGGGCTACTGCGAGATCTGGACGGCCTCATGGAGCTCCTCGGGTTCCGCAGCCTAGAGAGTACCAGTGAGTCGCTAATTCGGACGGCCCGAACCGATCCGAGAATCGCGGCCCTAATTAAGGCCCTTCGCTTCCAGTATGGCCGCGACAGAACTGTTAAATTCAAGCAGGCCGATCTCAACCCCGAGCTCCTCGATGTTTTTGTCGATACGCCCACTGCAGCACTGGACATCTCGGTCTTTGACCTTCGGCTACTAATGCTGGATACCCAAGCAGAGAAAGATTCGCCAAGCGAATCATTCTCTGCTTGGCAGGGAATCATCAGACCAGTATCTGAAGAGGCTTACTCGGCGCGGGAGAACAACGGTCCGCCAGCGGCATCCTTGCTCTTGGCGAGCGTTCCATCAGCTGGCTCCAAAAGCGTCTCTCGATTCGTTCTCGAGGGTGCTCCAGGACAAGGAAAGTCGACGATAGGGCAGTATCTATGCCAGGTGCACAGAGCTAGGCTTCTCGGGCATGAGGACATTGCACGCTTTCCAAGCGATCACCGATCTAGCCCATTGAGGCTCCCGTTCCATGTCGATCTACGAGATCTGGCAACGTGGCTTCGTAAGAAGGACCCTTTCGACATCACCAACGCCGGGAAACCTCATGACTGGATCGGCAGCGTCGAATCTTTTCTCGCCGCGCAGATCCGAGAGTATTCTGGCGGAATGGCTTTCAGCGTAACCGACCTGGATTCAATTGTTTCGGCTACGCCAATTCTTCTTATTCTCGATGGCCTGGACGAAGTAGCCGACGTTGGTGACCGCAAAGCTGTCATCGCGGCGGTCAACGACGCCTTTCTGAGGCTTGAACATTCGTGTCCAGATATGCGCTTGGTCGCGACAAGTAGGCCCAACGCCTTCTCAAAATCGCCCGGGTTCCCGAAGAAGGACTATGCTTACCTGTCTCTGGCAGACCTCCCACTCAGCCTAGTTCTAACTTATACAGACGGATGGCTTAGAACGCGGAACATTGTGGACCGCGAAGCGCTTGATATCCGCAAGGCTCTCGGGGACAAGCTAAATCAGTCTCACATCATCGACCTGGCTAGAAATCCGATGCAGCTTGCCATCCTATTGTGGCTGGTGCAGCGAAAGGGTTCATCGCTCCCGGATAAGCGCACAGCGCTCTACAACGCCTACATGGACACCTTTCTGGACAGGGAGGCCGAGAAGAGCAATATCGTCCGTGACAAGCGGGACCTAATCCTTGAGCTTCACGGGTATATCGCCTGGCATCTCCACTGCAAAGCCGAGGCCGGCAGTTCCAGCGGCAATATTAGCGAGCCTCGACTCAAGAGCCTAATGAAGCGCTACCTCACGAACGAAGGCTATGACACGGAGATCGTAGACCAGCTCTTCACCGGCATGACGCAGCGCGTAATGGTACTAACGAGCAGGATCGAGGGAACCTTCGAATTTGAGGTGCAGCCGCTTCGCGAATATTTTGCAGCTAGATTCCTCTACTCCACGGCTCGCCCCTCTCCTCCTGGTGCCGAGCATGCTGGCACTCGGTCGGATCGGTTTGAATCTCTCGTAAGAAACCCTTATTGGTTGAATGTGATGAGATTCTTCGCAGGCTTCTCCGACAAAGGCGAGTTGGCCAACATTCTTGACCTTATCGAAGCGCTGCAGGCGGACAGTGAATTCGGGCTAACTGGATACCCCCGCCACATCGCTGCCGTGCTACTTCGAGACCAGGTCTTCTCACAAAAACCTAAGATCGCTCAAAGCGCCATGGAAATGGTGGCAAACCCGCAGGGCATCAGCCTGCTCAGTACAGCATGGTTCGGATCTGGGGAGATTCTAACAGTCAGCAAAGACTCGGGCGCTGCAGGAATGGCAGGTTTGATGCGCGCCCAAATCGAAAAGACACCCCGGCTTGAACGTTGTAGCCACCAGGCCTGTCGCGTACTCGTCGAAAACACCGACGGTACAGAAACAGTTGATTGGTGGTTCTCTAGAGCCGGAAGTCTAAACGGGATCGCGCTTCGTCATTGGATCAATGCCGGCCAGTTTCTGCGCGCTTTCCAGGTGCTTACACCGGGACAGATTTCAAAGCTCATCGCTGGAAGCCCAGATGATAACCAGTTGTGGCAGATTCTAATTATGTCCAACGCGCTTGACATTTCAAGGTTGAGCCGGTTTGAGCGCGGCAAGCTTCTTGAGGCTCTGAGAACAACCATCGGGCTGGAGTTGCGCCCGCACATTTTTTTCACCCTAGGGCTTCGGGCGTTCGAGTTCGTGAGCTCGCACCACTTCGTCAAGGCAGTCCTGGGTGAATACAGAGGAATGTCATCCATCGCGAAGTCGATTAGCAGGCTAGCAGGTGTGGCGGAGCCTGCGGATGACCCAGTCACCCAGGTGGCTTCTGAAATTGCTAAGTTGGTGGCTCGCGCCGAAGATCTGGCGGGTTTGGAGTGCCTCCAGCTACTCCAGGAAGCTCATGACCTAATCGTCACGCTTATTGGATCTGGGCCTCGGAGTGATGGCTTCGCGCTCGGTGCCGGCTTTGCGCGAGGTGGTGGGGTTACAAGGGCGGTCGCCGGTAACCTACTAGATAGGAACATCCATCCGGTGGCGCGGGCCCGTTTTGCGCGCACGCGGAAATCTGATGCGGAATGGTGGCGTAGCCAAGCTAGTGCTGTTACCTCCGAAGAAGACGCCCGATGGGTAATCAGCTCTGCAATGGCGTATAGCGGTCACGAGGTCGTGGCAATTGTATGCAAGGAGCTGGACCGGTGGATGCGCGGTATGGATGTCGGGCAAGCGGAGTTGGTTGCCGGCATCGCTGTCACTCCTGGGTATCAGCAGACTTCGCTGACGATTTCCAATGGCCAATATGACGGCCTGAGAATCAGCCCAGTCGGTCTACTGCTTCTTTCTCAAAAAGTCCCGCCAATGGAATCTATCTCACTCCTTCGAAGTGCAGTGAGAAAATCCAAGACCCGCGAACTGAAAGCATACATTAGCTCAGCGCTCGTGACACAGATTCTCGAGTCCCCCAATCCGTATGAATCACTCGACGAACTTAGGGCGGCTGGAGCGGATTCGGCGAAGGGTAGCGTCTCTTTTAAAACCATCAGAGGGCACATGCAGGTTCCGACGATCAGTCAAGCGAAAGCTGTTCTTGCCGATCCGAAGAACCTTCCAGATCGGGTTATCTGGGCAGCCGATCGTGAGCTCATGGGGCACATCAGCGCCAAGGCCACTCCGCTTTCACGGATTGCCGAGAGGGACGGATGGTTTGATGACTCACTATCGGATTGAAGGTTTTAGGTAGCTAGCTCACTGCCGCGCCGTTCGCGGCATGTGGGGTCGTCTCGCCGAGTAGCCAGAGGCGGATCGAGCCGTTTTTAGGGATAGAGCGAGTAGGCTGGTACACCATTACTGCCCACCGTCCAGGGCGGCTGGCCGCGACAGCTCCGCCTGGAATGTCAGGCCCAGTTGATGGCCACGCACTGGCAACTCGACCCGCCTGACATTGCGACAGGGTGCTCCAGGTTCACAACTCGGTCTCCCAAGCAGTCATGAGGCCTGGTCGGACAGCTTCGACTGTCCGACCAGGCTTTTGCTTTCGTCAGGCCAGGGCATCGGCGATGCGCTGCATCGAGTCCACGATTACCACGGCGCCGGCGGCGGCCAGTTTGGCTTCCTTCCCCAGCTTGTTGGCGTAGCCGATTGTCGGGACGCTGGCGGCCTCCCCGGCCTCGACGTCGCGGGCCGCGTCGCCGATGAAGACGCAGTGCTCCGGTGCAGTGCCCGCGGCTTTCATGGCCTCAAGCAGGAGCCGCGGGTTCGGCTTCATGGAAGAGGGGTCGCCCGGGGCGCGTCCGAAAACGTCGGCTACGTAGTCGCTGAGACCGTGCTCGGCGAGGTACGTCTCGATGGCCACGCTCGCGTTGTTGCTGACCACGGAGACCAGCCGGCCGGAGCGGACAGCAGCTCGGAGAACCGATTCTCCGCCCGGGGTCGGGCGGCCGACCCGGACAGCTTCGGTCTCCAGCGCAGCCAAGGTGGCGTCCGTACGATCCGTGAGATCGGGACGGGCGTCCGCGATCAGCCGGAGCAAGGCGAGCGGGTCGCTCTCCTCCTCCGCTCCGTCTGGGGCCTGCTCGCCGGTGGCGAGCAGGCCCTCGCGGAGTCGTCGAGCAACCTCCGGAGCGGGGAGGCCGGCGAAGACCGAGCACACCGGGCCGTCGAAGTCGAGCAGCACGTGCTTCACCGGCCGTAGCACGTCGGCGAGTTGCTCAGCGGTGGCGGTCATGGCTGCCGCTCGTAGGCGATCGTGCTCCACACGCTGTCGAACCACATCTGGGCCTGCTGGACGTACTGCGATCCGAGCGAGGCGTCATCCGGGCCGGCGGCGTGGTGGAACAGGGTGGTGTCCTTGCCGGTGACGTCGTAGAAGGTGTGGGCGGTGTCGTCGATCGCCACGGTGCGCTCGCGGAGCGGGTAGAAGCCGAAGAAGGCCTCCGACCTGTTCAGGATGTACAGCTTGAAGAGGCTGGACGCCCGGTGGACCTTGACCTGGACGCTCGCCTTCTGGACCAGACCCAGCTCGGCCAGCATCTCCACCGAGTGCGCGATGCCGCCGGCGTTCGTCAGGGCGATGTTCCGAGCGCGCTGCCGGAGGGCGGCCTCGTCCTGAAGCCCGTCGACCAGGACCGGCACCGCCATCGGCGCCGTGGTGTCCGGCAGCAGCAGGCGGACCGTGATGGACTCCGGTGCCAACCGCCCGGAGCGGACCTTGTCGAGCGGCTCCTGCAGCGCGTTGTGCAACGTCTCGCTGGAGAAGCCAGCGAAGTCGAGGGTCACCTGCTGCTGCTCGAAGGCGGCCTCCAGGTGAGGCCGCAGTCCGACCGGCCGAGACGTCCGCTCCCGCACGAAGGAGCCACTCCCCTGTCGGGTCACGATCAGCCCCTCGGTGCGGAGCAGGTCGAGTGCCTTGTCCACCGTGCCGCGCGCCACGCCGAAGTGCTTTGCCAGCTCAGGGCCGGAGGGCAGCTTGTCGCCGGTCTCGAAGCCCGGCTTTTTCGTGAGGATCGAGGCCCGCAGAGAGCTGCTGACCTGCTGATACGGGGGGCGCGAGTCATCCGGGTCTAGAGCCATAGGCCAATGCTAGGGGAGGTGCCCAACAGGCGCGAGAAACCCAACTCTCTTGACCTGCCTAAGCAGGTTGTCTATGTTGTGGGTGTCGCACCAAGTGAGACAGGGGCGGCACAGAGGGGCCTTCTTTGGGCTGCTCTGACCTGTACAAACGCACCCGTCAATGGCCGGCGTCCGCCGCGCCCAGGGTGAAGGGGCCCGGGATAGATCGGGCCGAGGCAACCGGCGCCTTGGCAGCCCGGATGGCTAGAGACCGAAAGGTCAACGCCGTCCATGCCTGGGAGCACATCCCGAAAGGACGGCCTGTCGGGTCCTGCTCTGCCGGCCCCGACCTGTGAACGAGTGACTTTGGCCCGGCCCTTCCGCTCGCGGTTGGGCCGTGGCCATGGCTACTCGTGCACCACGAGTAGCTGGGCCCGCAAGAGTTGGGCCGCCGCGCTCCCGGCCAAGGAACGTGCGGCGGCCCTCGGGCCCGCCCTCTGCGAGAGAAGAGGTAGACCCGTGAGGTCGATTGTTGCAGGCCAAACGGCCCTGAACGAGGACGAGTTCGCCGAGCTGGCGCTCGGCCTCGTCGTGGACTCGGAGTTCACCCGGCTGTTCGCCGGGGTTCCCGGTGAGGACGACGTCGAGCGCGCGGCCCGGATGGACGCCGCGGGCGACATCCTCGCGGACCTGCGCCGGGAGGACCCGGAGCTGGCCGCCTACGCCGAGCGCCTGCTGAGCATTGCGCCGGTGCCGCTGCGGCGCCCGGCCGTGATCCGCCGCACCGCGAGCGTCGAGCGGGAGGCGGCGTGAACAACATCCTGAACCGCGCCGACTGGCGCCTTGACCTCCGGAACGGGATGACCACCCGCAACGCCCGCCCGGAGCTGCCATCGGGTGTGGGCGTTACGGAGGCCCTGGACCTGCCGGTGGACGAGTTGCGGCGCGCCCTCGCCACGCACGAGGCCGGCCACGTCCTGGTCCTGCTGCACTTCGGGATCCCGTTCGAGGCGGTCTTCATCCGTGACGACCTCGGCCTGATCCCGGACCGGGTCGGTAGCGGCGGGGCGGTCGTCCTCGGTCCCTGGTCGGCCCCGCTCCTCACCGGCCTGACGATGCTGGCCTCCGACGAGCGGGCCCAGGACCGGCGGCTGCGGGAGACCGGCCGGTGGAACACCCGGCGCGGATGGGTGACCGAACTCGGCGCCATCAACGACCGCCGCGAGATCTACCGGGCCGTGGACGAGGCCTCCGGCCGGTACGTCACCTTCGGGACCTCTGATGACCCGTGCCGGGACCTGGCCGCGCTGCACGACCACACCGACGCCCTGCTCGACACGCTGTGGGAGCAGGTGACCCGCCTCGCCGAAACCCTCGACCGGTGCGGGCGGCTGACGGCCGGGCAGGCCGCCGAGGCCGCCGGCTTCTCCCCGACGGCGGGGTGGCAGCGGTGAGCGGACTGGGCGACTTCCGTGCCGAGCGGCGCGCCGACCAGCAGGCCGTCCGGGCCGATGACCGGGCGGACCGGCGCGAGGAGCGCGAGCAGAAGCGGCTGGACGCCGAGGCGGCCCGCCAGCGGCGCGAGGCCGACGAGCGCGCCGCCGAGCAGGCCCGGGAGCGGCGCCGGGCGGCGCGGGCCGCGCGCTTCGGCCGGGTGACCGGCTGGATCGCGGCGAACCCGGCGCGGGCGTTCGTCCGGCTGGTGCAGGCCTGCTCGATCGTGCCGGCCGTGGTCTCCCAGGTCGCCGCGCTCGACCACGCGAAAGTGGCCTGGGTGCTCGCGGTGCTGCTGGCCGCGATGCTGGAGGGCGGCGCGTGGGCGCTGGTCGCCATGGGCGCCCAGGCCGAGGGCGAACGCTCCACCCACACCTACCGCCTCGGCGCCTGGGCCGCCGGCACCGTCGCCGCCGGCATCAACTTCGCCCACGGCTGGACGCAGTACACCGACGCCCGGTGGGTCGCGTTCGTGCTGGCCCTGTCCAGCATCGGCGCCGTCTGGCTGACCGATCTCCAGACCCACGGCGGCCGCGGCCCGACCACCGCCGAGAAGAAGACGGCGAAGGAGCGTGCCGAGCACGCCCGCCGCCGGGCCGAGCACCACCCCGACGTTCGGGAGGTCGCGGACCGTCTGCTGTCCGCCGCCCCGTTCGGCGCGCTGCCCGCCGACGAGGCCTGGCGGATCGCCTGGGAGTACGTCCACGGCGTCACCGTCCCCGGACTGACGGCCGAGCTGCTGGCCCAGCGGCTCAACGCCCGCGCCCGCGTGGCGGAACTGAGCGCGCTCCCGGCGCCGGCCGATCTGTGGCCGGGAATGCCCGACGACCCGTTCCCCGCCCTCACCCTCCCGCTGCCCTCCGGACCGTCCGACGGCGTCTACCTCGACACCGTTCCCGACGGTCTGCGGAACGCTTCCCCGATCACGGCCGAGAGCCTCGAAGCCCTTTACCGAACGGGGTCGTACGTACCCGCACCCGGCGCTGTGGCACCCGGGAACGAGCCCTCGGACAGCCCCACCGGGAACGCTGCCGCGACCGCCGGGGAACGTCCCCTCGACCCGGCCGACATCGCCCGGGTCCGCGTCCTGGCCTACGACCTCGCCGCCCGCGGCGAAGAGCTCAGCACGAAGAAGGTCCGCGACGCGCTCGGCTGCCGCAACGGCTACGCCGTGCGCCTGCGCCGCCACGTCGACGCCGAGCGCGACAACCCGCCGGCCACCACCTGACCTCGGAGGAGACCGACATGGAGAGCTGCGACTACTGCGACGAGGTCAAGCCGGACGTCACGCGCCGCGTGGACCCGTTCGACCTGGAGATCAACGGCCGGGAGACGGTCGACGCCTTCTGCGACGACTGCTACCAGCTCCGCTTCGACGAGATCTGACCCCGCCCACGGGCGGGGCCCCCCCCCCCCAACCCGCGGGCGGCCCCCCCACCCAGCGGCGCCCCGGACGCCCGCCCAGAGAACCCCCCCCAAGCCCCG
>NZ_JBSHBN010000058.1:0-33773 GCF_053612025.1 Kitasatospora sp. NPDC054768 | reverse complement strand
TTATAACAGGGTCGGTTAGGTTGTCCCCGCTTATGGTTGCCAGTTCTACTTGCGCTGTCAGTCCCACATCTCACCCCCCCCCCGGGGGGCCCCGCCCGGCACAACGCGGAGGGCGCCGCCCGGACCATGCTGCTCCGCTGACTCCAGCAAGGAGACCCACGCCATGGCCCTGACCGATGTCCGCCTGGTCAGCTTCGGCTACCTCCACGGCGCCCCGCCGGCGTTCGCCCACCTCGTGCTCGACCTGCGACACCACTTCCGCGACCCGCACGTCTCCCCGGACCTGCGCCACATGACCGCCGACGACCTGCCGGTGCGCCGGACGGTGCTGGAGACCCCCGGCATCCGCGAGCTGATCGGCGCGACCGCGCTGCTGGCCGAGGCGTTCGACGCCGGCCCGGGCGAGTCGCCGCTGAACATCGTCGTCGGCTGCGCGGGCGGCCGGCACCGTGCCCCCACCGTGGCCATGGCCCTGGCCAAGCGCCTCGGCAAGACCGGCCTCACCGTCCACCTGGGCCACCGCGACCTGGCCAAGCCCGTCGTCGACCGCTGAAGGAGCGCGTGATGCAGCTCTTCCGCCGAAGCCAGCAGCCCCAGACGGGGCAGCAGCGCCGGGCAGCAGCCGTCCGCCGCGCGGACGCGAGGGCCAGCGCCAGATCGACTCCCACCGCACCAGCCAGAGCACCACCGCCTGGCACTCCGCGCCGGCCCCCCGCGCCTGGTGGCGCTCCTCCTGACCACCCATCGGGCCCGGCTCGATCCGGGCCCCCGCCCAAGGAAGACTTCATGGCCTACACGCTGTGCCTGCTGTTCCTGGTGGTCGATGCCGTGATCGCCGTCCTGTGCATCCGCGAGCTCATCCGCCGGGGCGGGTGGGACCGATGACCATCCCCCCGCCGCCGGACCAGCCGCCCACCGCCGGCATGCCCACCCCCGACCCCGAGCCCGTGGCCGAGTGGTGGCGCAAGTCCGGCCCCGTCATCCCGGCCCCGATCTCCGGCGGGCCGGACTCCACTGTCCACACCCCGGTCCCGATCGCCGCCGCCGGACCGCCCTCGATGGAGGCCGCCGCCGAGGCGTTCTGGGCCCCTGCCGGCAAGCTCTTCGCCGAGCAGGCCACGACGATCGCCGCGCAGGTCGGAGAGCAGGTCAGCCAGCTGCTGACCGAGACCCCCACCCAGCGCTCCGCCCGCCAGCAGGTGGAGTACGAGCAGCTGCTCGCGGGCCAGCGCGCCCGGATGGACTCCGCCCTCGGCAAGGTCGGGGAGAGCGCCCAGGCTCGCTCGGCGCGCCACCGCATCGAGGACATCCTCACCCCCGACCGCCCCGCCCAGCGGGACGACCTCGTCGGCCTGGTCGACCTCCTCGCGGACCGGCTCTCCGAGACCCCCGAGGACCGGGCCACCCGTCTGGAAACCCAGCGTGAGCTGGACCGGCAGCGGGCCCGAGTCCGGGAAGACCAGCTTCGCGCCGCGGCAGGTGAGACTCCCGCCCAGCGCGACCTGCGCCACCGTCAGCAGCGGCTCGCCGACCGGCGCGAGGCCAAGCTGCGAGCCCGTCGCCAGCACCGCAAGGCCGCTCGCGCCACGGCCGGATCCTCCGACCGTACCCGTCGCTTCAGGCGCTGGTGCGTCCTCACCGCGATCAGCGCGGTCGGCGGCTACGCGACCGGCCTGGTCGAGCTGATCATGCCGGGCGGGCCGTTCGTCGGCCTGCTGCTGGCCGGTGCCGGCTGGGCCCTCGACCTGCACCTGCGTGACCGGGGCCGCCTGCGCGTGAGCGAGGTCCGCCGCCCCGGCCCCCTGCTGATCCTGATCGCCGCGCGCATCCCGGTCGCCTCCGGCCTCGCCGTCGCCACCGGCCTTGCCCCGCTCTTCGCCGCCCTCCCCCTTTTCTGACTCAAGGAGATACACCATGAGCAGCCTCATCGCGCTGGGTGCCGGCGGCGCCGCCACCGTCACCACCATGTACCTCTACGTCGGCATCCGCGGAAAGAACAAGATCACCGTGGCCCCCGACCACGTCCCCTACTGGGCATTCGGTATCGGTCTCCTCTCCGCCAACTCCGGCACCGCCTTCCAGCAGCTGTCCGGGATCGGCGAGCAGCTGGGCGCCTCGTTCGAGGGCAACGCCGCGCTGGGGGAATGGCAGCAGGGCGCGACCGCCGCCGTGCTGACCATCGCCGTCTTCGGGCTCAAGCCCCGTGCCTGGAAGGACGCCCTGTGCGGGGCCATCGCGCCCAGCCTCTACGCGAGCGCCGGCGGATTCTGGGCCATCCCCGCCTCGGTCCTCAGCGGCCTGATCAACTCGTTCATCGGCTGACGGCGATGGAGCGAATCTTCCCCACCGAGAAACTGATCCCGACCCTCCTGTGGCCGTTCACCGGCCTGGCCACCGGCACGCCCGTCCTGGTCCGCAAGCTGACGGCCCCCCAGCGCGAGCGCCGCGCCGAGGCCGCCGTGCTCAAGGCCAAGCAGGACGAGCTCGCGCAGCAGATCGCCCAGGCCGCCGAGGCCGCGTTCGCCAAGAAGCTCTTGGCGGAGGGCGACCCGGCCAAGCGCGCCGCGATGCTCCAGGCCCAGGAGGCCGCGCAGGTCGCGGCCCGCCAGCTGGAACTGGAGCAGGCCAAAGCCGCACGCAAGGCCGCGCGGAGTGGGGCGGGCGACGCCGCCGGGGCGGCCGCCCTGATGCTGATCGTCGGCGGCCCGCTGATCTACTCCCTCGTCGCCCCCTGGATCCAGCCCGGCATCGGCCTCCTGATCGGGGCGTGGTGGATCGCCGCCCTCATCCACGCCCCCACCCCCGACAAGACCACACCGGCCGAGGCCGACCAGGAGGGCCAGGACCAGCCGGTGCCCGCTGTCGAAGCCACCGAGGAGGAGTCCGCCGAGGAGGACCGCCAGGAGACCTCCGAAGCGGCCACCCCGACCCCCGCCGACGCCCGCCACGCGGTGGCCCTCCTGGGGGCCGGTGGCACCCACGTCGCCCTCACCGCCGTGACCGCCCATCTCGCCGCCGCGCACCCCCTCTGGAAGCGGTCCGGGAAGGCCGTCCGCGCCCTCCTTCACGAGGCCGGCATCAGGGTCCGAGGAGGGGTGAAGGTCGAGGGCATCAGCGTGCCCGGCATCCACCACGACGACGTACCCCCACTCCCCTCCCCCTCCAAGAGTGCCCCTGACAGCGTTGTTGTCGCAGGTCAGAGCAACAACAACAACCACAACAACGCCCAGCAGTGGTCCACCCGAGAGGGGTTCGTCATGCGCGCCGACCCCGAGAACCCCGCCCGAACGATCATCGTCGGCCGCGCCAACGCCGCGTGATCCACACAGCACAAAGCCCCGCACCAACCGACGATCCGCCAAGACAGACGGCCGGTGCGGGACTGTGCATCCCCTTCACAGAGATGGGACCAGCATGCCCCAGTTCGACCACTCCACGCTCGTCATCCTCGACGACACCGCCGACCGGGAGAGCGCCAGCGACGGCCGATCCCGCTACGGCGCCTACATCGCCCACCACGCCGACGACTTCCACGAGGACGGCGAGCCGCTCCGGCCGGTCGAGTTCGCCGCCGCCGCGTGGCGCACCGCCACCAGCCCGGTCATGGCCCCGGGGTACGCGGTCGTGCGCCCGGACCTCGACCGGGTCGAGGTGTACGTCGACCACGAGGGCGGCGCCCAGTTCTGCGCGAAGGTCGGCCTGCGGCACAGCGCGCTCGCGCACCGCCTCACCGGCCGCCCGTTGGACTGGGAGTGCGCCCCGTGGTCCCGCCCCGGCGAGGCGTGGCCCGTGCTGGTCGGCCCGGAGCGCACCGACCGCCCCGCCGTCCTGGTGACCGCCACCGTGCTCCTCCCGGTCCCGGAGTGCATCCTCGTCACTCCCACCGTGGCCCGGCCCGGCCGCGCGCTCACCGGCGAGGCCAAGACGGTGGTCGCGGCGCTCGCCGAGCACGCCAACCGGAACCTGGCCCCGCTCGTCGCCGGCCTGCTCGGCGGTGTCCGGTGAGCGGCCCGGCCATCAGCTCGTTGACCAGCGAGTACGGGCCGAACGTGATCCCGTTCCGGCCCGAGCCCGCCGAGGTGAAGGCCGCCGAGCAGGCCGTCATCGGCGCCGCCCTGCTCGACCCCGCCCAGATCCCCGCGCTCGCCGCCCAGTTGGGCGACCCGAGTGCGTTCTACCACCTCGCGCACGAGACGATCTGGCGGGCCATCGTCCGCATGGCCGGCGGCGAGCGGCCGGTCGACCCGATGCTGCTGGCCGAAGTCCTGCGCGGCCAGGGTGACCTGGTCCGCGTCGGCGGGCCCAGCTACCTTCACACCTGCATCCAGGCGACCCCGACCGCCGCGAACGGCGAGTACTACGCCGAGATCGTGCGTGTGGCCGCCGAGCGGCGGCGTATCAACACCGCCACCAGCCGCCTGGCCCACATGGCCGGCGACGACCAGGCCGACCTCGACGCCGTCCGCACCGCCGCGCTCGCCGCCCTGGCGGACCTCGCCTCCGGCGAGACCTGGCTCGACCCCGTCCCGCTCGGCTCCCACGGCGCACTGCCCACCTTCCCCGTCCGCGCCCTGCCCGCGTGGGTCGGTGCGTACGTGGAGGCGGTGGCGGAGTTCACCCAGACCCCGCCCGACATGGCCGCCACCATGTCCCTGGCCGCGCTGTCCACCGCCGCCGGCGGACGGGTGAACGTGGAGATCCGGCCCGGCTGGCGCGAGCAGTCGAACCTCTACCTCGTGTGCGCGATGCCCCCCGCCAGCCGCAAGTCCGACGTGTTCGCGTTCATGACCGGCCCCGTCTACCGGATCGAGGACGAGCTGCGGGCCGAGGCCCGGCCCCGGATCATCGAGGCCGAGACCGCGAAGGAGACCGCGCTGGCCGAGGTCGAGGCCCTGATGGCCAAGGCCCGCAAGAACCCCGACCTCGACCGCGCGCACCTGGTGGCCGAGATCTCCGGCGCGCGGATGCTGGCCGACGAGATCGTGGTCCCGCCGAGCCCGCGGCTGACCCTGTCCGGGGACATCACCCCCGAGACCGTCACCCACCAGCTCGGCGTCCACCGCTGCCTGGCCGCGCTCTCCCCCGAGGGCGACCTGTTCGACAGCATCGTCGGCCGCTACAGCAGCAAGCCCAACCTCGGCGTCTTCCTCCAGGCCCACAAGGGCGAGCGGCTCCAGGCCGACCGGATCACCCGCGAGCAGCCGACCGTCGACAAGCCCGCCCTGACCATCGGCGTCACCCCGCAGCCCGCCGTCCTCCAGGAGCTCGGCGCCGCCCCCGGCGCCCGCGACCGCGGCCTGCTCGCCCGCTTCCTGTACTCCCTCCCGCCCTCCAACCTCGGCTACCGCAAGATCCGCACCACCCCCATCCCCGAACCGGTCGCCACCACCTACGACGTCCGCCTCTCCGCGCTCCTGCGCACCCTCACCGCCCTGGACGAACCGGTCACCGTCACGATGACCGAGGCCGCCGACCTCGCCGTCGAGAAGCTCCAGGAGAAGTTCGAGGTCCAGCTCCGCCCGGACGAACCGCTCGCCCACATCAAGGACTGGGCCGGCAAGCTCGTCGGCCACATCGCCCGCATCGCCGTCCTCCTCCACCTCGCCGACCACGTCGGCGGCGACTGGCGCGCCCCCGTCGAGGCGAGCACCGTCGACCGCGCCGCCGAGATCGCCGAGTACTACACCGCCCACACCCTCGCCGTCTTCGACCTCATCGCCGCCGACCCCGCCACCGAGGACGCCCACGCCCTCCTCCAGTGGCTCCAGCGCCCGAAGAAGGACGGCACCCACCGCACCCACATCAAGGCCCACGACGCCGTCGCGTCCTCCCGACGCTTCAAGAAGGTCGCCGACGTCGAACCCGCGCTCGCCCTCCTCGAACAGCACGGCTGGCTCCGCACCGACCAGGTGCCCACCAACGGCCAGCGCGGCCGCGCCCCGGCCGTCACCTACCGTGTCCACCCGGCCGTGGGCCGCCTCACGGACGGGACCGAGGCCCCGTAACCGTCAGGGATGTCAGGGAAAATCCCCGACCAGCCAAAACGAGCCCTGGCCGCCCGTCAGGGGACGTCAGGGATGTCAGGGGAAAGTCGAATTTCCCTGACATCCCTGACAATCCCTGACGCCGCGCCAGGAGCCAAACTCGCAGGTCAGCGATTTTTCCTGACATCCCTGACACTTTCCGGCCCCAACCCCCTCCGCACGCAGGGGCCGTCACGCATCGCAACCACCTTCCGCACCCACAGCAGGAGACTTCGCCGTGCCCAAGCGCGAACTGCTCAAGCTCCCCGTCGTGCTCGCCGAACTCGGCATGTCGCGTGCCGCCTTCTACCGGATGCGCGCCCGGGGCCAGACGCCGCGCCTCATCAAGCTCCCGAACGGCCAGGTCCGGGTCGACCGGGCCGACCTGGACGCGTGGCTCGCCGCCTGCGAGGTGGCTGCCTGATGCCCACCTCCTACAAGGTCAAGTTCTGGGACCACCGGCACCGCCCGGACCGGAGGGCGCCCTGGATGGTCCGCTGGACCGTCGCTGGGAGGGAGTTCTCCGAGTCCTTCCTGACCAAGACCGCAGCGGACGGCCGGAAGTCCGAGCTGATCTCCGCCCTCCGCGACGGGCAGCCGTTCGACGTCGACCGCGGCCTGCCGCTCTCCGAGCTCCGCAAGGAGAAGCAGATCACCTGGTACGAGCTCGGCCGCCGGTACGTCGCGGCCCGTTGGGAGGGGGCTCCTGCCAAGACCCGTACGACGTGGGCCGACGCCCTCGCCACGGTCACGTTCGAGCTGGTGAAGTCGAAGGCCGGCATGCCGGACAAGCGGATCGTCCGCCGGGCGCTCTACAGCTGGGCCTTCAACGTGAACGCGTGGGGGGAGGAGCCGCCGGCGGACTGGGCCAAGGCCCTGGCGTGGGTGCAGAAGCAGTCCGTGCTGGTCTCCGCCTTCGAGGAGCCGCCGATGGTGCGCCGCCTGTTGAACGCCCTCGCGGTGAAGCTCGACGGCAAGAAGGCCGCGCCGTCGGTCATCCTGCGCAAGCGCCGCATCCTCGGCCACCTCTTCGGCTACGCCGTGGAGGAGGGCTACCTGGCGGCCAACCCCCTCCCGACCGTCCAGTGGCAGCCGCCAGAGTCCGAGGAGGAGGTCGACCCGGGCGTGGTGGTCAACGAGGACCAGGCCGCCGCGCTCATCGAGGCGGTGGGACGCCAGGGGAAACGCGGGGCCCACCTCCGGGCCTTCTTCGCCTGCCTCTACTTCGGCTGGCTGCGGCCGGCCGAGGCCGTGTTCCTCACGCTCACGCGCTGCCACCTGCCCGCCGAGGGCTGGGGCTATCTGGTGCTGGACGAGACCAGGCCGCGGGTCGGGTCGTCCTGGACGGACGACGGGACGTCGCACGACAAGCGCGGGCTCAAGCACCGGGCCGAGAAGGCGACCCGCCGCGTCCCGATCCCGCCCGAGCTGGTGGCGATCCTGCGGGAGCACGTCGCCGCCTTCGGCGCCGCGCCCGACGGGCGGCTGTTCCGGACGTCCCGGGGCGGAATGGTGCAGGAGAGCGGCTACGGGGTCGTCTGGCAGCGGGCCCGGGCCGAGGTGCTCTCCCCGGCCGACTGCGCCACGAAGCTCGGCAAGCGGCCGTACGACTTGCGGCACGCGGGAATCTCGCTCGGGCTGAACTCCGGGGTCGACCCGACGGAGGTCGCCCGGCGGGCGGGGCACAGCGTCGCCGTCCTGCTGCGGGTCTACGCGAAGTGCCTGCATGGCACCGTCGAGTACGCGAACGAGCTGATCTCGAAGCGGCTCAACCGGAACCGTCCGGCGCCGCCGGCCCCCGATTCTGGTCCGTAGCTGGTCCGTACGCCCTGGTCAGGAGCGAGATCCGGGCGAAACCAGGTGAGACAAACCACCCAAAACAACCAGACATCAATATCACTGTTCGACCATGACAAAACAGCCCCTGATCTGCGTTTCCGCAGATCAGGGGCTGTTTTCTATCCTGTGGCTGGTGCAGGGTTCGAACCTGCGTAGCTTGCGCGACAGATTTACAGTCTGCTCCCTTTGGCCGCTCGGGCAACCAGCCAGGATCTTCGTTTCCCGGGGTGTTCACCCCGTTCGACTTGGTAAACCATACCCGATGCCGGGGGGTGCTCCGCCACTCGATAGATCACGCAATGATCAAGGAACCACGGGCGGGCGGTACGGGCGGGGCCGGTGTGGCGCTGGATAGGCTGGGACTCCGGACGCCCGCGAGGGCGGGCCGTGCCAGTGAAGCCAGAGCATCAAGGAGACCAACACCCATGGCCGACTCCAGTTTCGACATCGTCTCGAAGGTCGAGTGGCAGGAGGTCGACAACGCGATCAACCAGACCTCCCGTGAGATCGCGACGCGCTTCGACTTCAAGGGCGTCGGCGGCGAGATCAGCCGCACCGCCGAGAAGATCGAGATGAAGGCGAACGGCGAGGAGCGCGTGCGCGCCATCCTCGACGTCCTGCAGACCAAGTTCATCAAGCGCGGCCTGTCGCTGAAGGCTCTGGACGCCGGCGAGCCGCAGCTGTCCGGCAAGGAGTACAAGATCTTCGCCAACGTCAAGGAGGGCATCACCACGGAGGACGCGAAGAAGGTCGCGAAGATCATCCGTGACGAGGGCCCGAAGGGCGTCAAGGCACAGGTCCAGGGCGACGAGCTGCGCGTCAGCTCGAAGAGCCGCGACGACCTCCAGGCCGTGCAGGCCCTGCTCAAGGGCAAGGACCTGGACTTCGCGCTCCAGTACGTGAACTACCGCTAGCACCGGCCCCGGCCTGCGGCGACGCAGGCTCCGAGCGGCTGCGGGACACAACGGGGGCGCGGCACCGGACCTTCTTCGGTGCCGCGCCCCCGTTTTCCGTGCGCCGCTTTCCGTGCCCGCTTTCCGCGTGCCCGACCGACCGGAGACAGGCTCTAGCGCAGGAGCCAATCGCGGGTCAGTTCCATCACCTCGGCGCGGCTGCGGCCCTCGTGGTCGACGGCGACGAGGTGGTGGCCGATCCGGAGCGAGAAGCTGATCAGGCTGCGGACCTCGACGTCGTCCGGGTCGGGGCAGAACGACGCGTAGAGCGAACGCAGGTAGGCCATCCGGCGGTTGTCCACGCGGCGCAGGCGTTCGGCGACCGCTTCGTCGCGCCGCGCCCAGTCGCGGATCGCCAGGTCGACGGTGGTGCCGGTCACGGGCCCGTCGCCGCTGGTGGCGGCGATCGCGAAGAGCCGCCCGAGCCGGGTCCGGGCGTCGCCGCCCTCGTCCTCGACCTGGGCGATCACACCCTCGGTGACCTCCCGCTCCCAGGTGTCGAGCATCTCGTCGAGCAGCGCGCCCCGGTTGCGGAAGTACCCGTAGAAGCCGCCCTTGGTGACGCCGAGCGCCTGGGCGAGCGGCTCGACGCGCACCGCCTCCGGGCCGCCGGCCGCGAGCGCCCGCAGCCCCTCCTCGATCCACCGGGCGCGCGGCGTCCGCGTCACGCCCATGCCGGGCCCCTCGCCGCGTCTCGTTCCACTGTGTCGCTCCTCACGCTCACACCCTTGTGCATACGCCACCGTACACACGGGTCTAGCCTGGCTCTATACGGCACCGTACAGACAGGGGCACGCAGATGAGACTCCCCCGCACGGCACACACCTCCCGCCCGTGGCGGATCCACGAGATCGCCCCCGACTTCCGCCTGGAGGACGTGTGGGCCCTGCCGACCCCCGGCGGCCCCGACGACCTCGCCCGCCTGGTCGACCAGTTCGCCAACGGCACCGGCGCCCCGATGTCCGCCTCCCCCGTCGTCCGCCTCCTCTTCGCGGCCCGCTGGAAGCTCGGCGCCCTGCTCGGCTGGGACAAGCCCGACGCCGGCCTCGGCACCCGCGTCCCCACCCTCCGCGACCGCCTCCCCGCCGATCTCCGGGACGCCCCGCGCGGCCCCGACACCCGCTCCGCGCCGTTCCGCTCCGTCTACCTGCTCCACGACGAGTGGACCGCCGAGACGGCCAACCGCACCGTCCACGGCATCCTCCACCTCGGCTGGGTCGAGACCGCTCCCGGCAGCGGCACGTACCGCGCCCAGATGGCCGTCCTGGTCAAGCCCAACGGGCTCCTCGGCCACCTCTACATGGCCGCCATCAAGCCCTTCCGGTACCTCGGCGTCTACCCGGCCCTCCTGCGCTCCATCGGCCGGCGCTGGCAGGCCGAATCCCCCACCCCGCACTGACCGCACGAGCACGGGCGCGGGAACGAGCACGGACGGCGGCGGGGTCAGTCGGCCGGCTCCGCCCAGCCGCCGGTGCTGCGGTGCCGGCCCAGGCCGACCGACTCGAACTCGTCCGCCCGGCCCTCCTCGGTGCGGGCGCCGATCCGCCGCAGGGCGCGGGAGATCGGGGTGCCCTCGGCCGGGGCGGGCTCGAATTCGCCGATGGTGAGCGGGCCGAGGGTGACCGCGCCGTCCGCCCAGACGGCCGCGCGCTGGGTGCCGCCGCCACCGAAGTACCGCGCCTCGACGCGGGCGATCGGCCCGGCCTTCGACCAGGCGGCCAGCCGGAGTTCGAAGCCGTCCGCGTGCCGGACGGGCCCGGCCCCGCCGCCGGGCCTGCGCAGGACGCCGTCTCCCTGGAGCGCGGTGAGGACGGCGGAGGTGACCGGGATCAGGGCCAGCCCCTGCGCCAACGGCACCACCCGGGCCGTCGAAACCTCCGCCGCCGCCACCGTCAGCAGCTCCCGTGTTCCTATCAGCGCCTGGAGTTCGTAGGACATGCCGGACATGGTGTCCCACCGCACCGACAGACGACCCGGAATTTATGATTCCGTGCCCGGTCGGAGACCGTAGAGCAGGGTAAAGACGGTCACATCCAGCGCATCCTCGGCCGCACTCGGCCCTTCTTCGTTCAGTTCGTCGAAGATTTCGGCCAGTTGGGATCGCAGCCGGTCCAGCCGGTCCGGGCTGAGCCGCAGCGCGAAGTCCGCGAACAGTCCGGACGGCGGGCCCGAACCACCGGGCGGCCGGCCGAAGTCCAGCCGGCCTTCGGCGATCCTGGCGCGGAAGTCGGACCGCACCCGGTCCATCGCGGCCACGACGGCCTCGTACGCCTCGGAACGGGCCGGGGAGTCTGCGGTGAACATCTCCGGGGCCAGCCGGATCGCCCCCTGGGCGACCCGGTAGCGGCTCTCCACGATTCCCGAGACCAGCCGGGTGCCGGCCACCAGGACCAGCCCGGCCTTCTCCAACTGCTTGATGTGCCGGTAGAGCTTGGTCTGCGGCTCGTCGAGCGTGGCGGCGAGCTCCTTGGCCGTCAGCGGACGGTCCTCGGAGGACTGCAGCGCGCCGAGGATGGCCAGGCGCAGCGGGTCGGCCAGGGCCTTGAGCACCGCGACGTCGGACACCTGGCGTTCCTTGACCCAGGTGACGGGCTGCTGCTCGCCGCTGTCGGCGGCCTCCGGTGTGTGCTCGACCACGGGGCCACCCTTCCAGATCGGCCGCTCCGTTCGCAATCACGCCCCGGTGAGCGCTCACCACCGAGCCATCAATCACCCTTGCGAAACCAATGACGCCTACGACATCATTCATGCAGACGTGAATGATTGCGGCAATCGCGAACGATGGGGGCGGGACATGACGGACCAACCGACGACGACAGCGGCGATGGAGCACCCCGGACCGGCCGACGCCCCGCCGTCCGCGCCCTCGCCGCCCGTGCCTTCCCCGTCCGCGCCCTCGTCGCCCGCACCGCCGCCGCTCGTACCGCTGCGGCGCAACCTGCGGTTCCAGGCCCTCTGGGCCGGCCAGGCCTCCGCGACCCTCGGCATGGTGATCGGCGACACCGCCTTCCCCCTGCTGGTCCTCGCGCTCACCGGCTCCTCCACCTCCGCCGGAGCCTTCGGCGCCGTGCAGATGGCCGCCACCCTGCTGCTGGGCGTCCACGGCGGCGTGGTGGCCGACCGGGTGAACCGCCGCCGGGTGCTGATCGCCGCCGACAGCGCCCGGCTGCTCGCCCTCGCCAGCGTCCCGGCGGCCCTGGCGTTCGGCCCGCCGAACCTGGCCCACCTGCTGCTGGTCGCCGCCGTGATCGGCGCGACGATCGCCTACAGCGGCCCGGTCCGGCTGCTCGCGCTGCGCTCGGTGGTCCCGCCGGAGCAGCTCTCCCAGGCCCTGGCCCAGGACGAGGCCCGGATGAGCGGCGCCTCGCTGGCGGGACCGCCACTGGCCGGATTCCTGTTCGGGCTCGGCCACGCGGTCCCCTTCCTCGGCGCCGCGCTCGCCTCCCTGCTCGCGGTGACCGCCGCCGTCGCGGTGCGCTTCCCCAGCCCGCACGAGTCCGGGGATGCCGACCGGTCCACCGGGAACAGCGCCCTGGCGGGCTTCCGCGTCCTCGCCGCCTCCCCGCTGCTGCGGACCGCCCTGGCCGTCCTGCTGGTGATCAATCTCGCCGGGGCCTCCCTGCTGCTGCCCGTCATGGTGCTGCTGCGCGAGCACGGCACCAGCGGCACCGGGATCGGCCTGGCCCTGGCCGGCGAGGCGGTCGGGGCGCTGGCCGGCACCGCCCTGGTCGCCCGGCTGCACCGGCTGGCGGGCCCCGGCGTGCTGCTGCTGGCGGTGGCCTGGAGCGCCGTACCGGTCCCGCTGGCGCCACTGCTGCCCGGCGGGGCGCCGACCGTCTTCGCCGCGCTGTTCGTGTTCGGCGCGGGCGTGCCGACCCTGCGGGTGATGCTCGACCTGCTGGTCTTCCGTCAGGTGCCGGACGCGCTGCGCGGCCGGGTGATCGCGGCGACCATGACGCTGCTCACCGCCGGCATGCCCGCCGGGAGCTTCGTCACCGGCCTGCTGCTGGACCGCTCCTCCCCCGCCACCGCGCTGGTCGGGATCAGCGCCCTGCTCGCCGCCGCCCTACTGGCCGCGACCGCGAGCCGCACGCTGCGGCGCGCCGTGTGGCCCGCTGCCGAGTCCGCCGCATCCGCTGAATCCACCAAGTCCACCGATTCGGCCGAGTCGGCCGAGTCGGCCGACCGGCAGGACTGACACCCCGGGTCGGCCGCCGCTCACCCGCACGGCCGTCCGCCGCATGCGGCGGGCCCGGCAACCGGGTGAACTGGCCGGGTAACGCCCGCCCCCGAGGGCTTCCCGGGGCGGGCCGCGGACCCGCCGCACCCGCCCACGCCTCGCCCCGGTACCGGAGCACCCACCGGATCGCCGCCCGGAGAGCGATCCGCATCGCCGTCCGGATCGCGCCGGTTCCTCCCCGAGAGCTTCACCAACTCGACGAGGACGTGATGGAGTTGACGCGATGGAGTCCCAGCAGCGCCCGTCCGGCCCCCGAGGAGGAACCGCCGTGCCCCACCCCTTCACCGTCGAGGACCACACCGCCCGGATGTCCCGGGCCACCGCCGAGGCGACCGCCGCCGGTCTGGCCGGCCTGGTCGTCGCGCCCGGTCCCGACCTGGCCTACCTGTGCGGCTACTCGCCCACCGCGATCACCGAGCGGCTGACCGCCCTCGTCCTCACCGCCGGAAGCGAACCCGCTCTGGTGGTGCCCAAGTTGGAGCGCCCGGATGCCGAGAAGGCGGTCGGCGCCCCGGCCGTCGGGCTGCTCGACTGGTCCGACGGCGAGGACCCGTTCGCCACCGTCGGCCCGCTGCTCGACCCGGCCGGACGGTACGGCGTCTCCGACAACACCTGGGCGCTGCACCTGCTCGGCCTCCAGGCCGCGCTGCCCGGCGTCTCCTTCATCTCGCTCACCGACTGCCTGCCGATGCTGCGCGCCGTCAAGGACACCGAGGAGCTGGACCGCCTGGCCGCCGCCGGCGGCGCGGCGGACGCCGCCTACCGGGGCATCCTGGAGGTCGAGTTCGCCGGCCGCCGGGAGACCGACGTGGCCGCCGACCTCGGCGCGCTGCTCATCCAGTACGGGCACAGCCAGGTCGACTTCACCGTGGTCGGCTCGGGGCCGAACGGCGCCAACCCGCACCACGAGGCCGGTGACCGGGTCATCCGTACGGGTGACACCGTGGTGCTGGACTTCGGTGGTCTCAAGGACGGCTACGGTTCCGACACCACCCGGACGGTGCATGTCGGCGCGGACGTTCCGGACGAGGTGCGCAAGGTGCACGAGCTGGTCCGACTGGCCCAGCAGACCGCCTTCGAGGCGGTGCGCCCCGGGGTAGCCTGCCAGGAGATCGACCGGATCGCCCGTCGGGTGATCACCGAGGGCGGGTACGGCGAGTACTTCATCCACCGCACCGGCCACGGCATCGGCACCACCACGCACGAACCTCCGTACCTGGTCGAGGGCGAGGAACGGCCGCTGGTGCCGGGCATGTGCTTCTCGATCGAGCCGGGGATCTACCTGCCCGGCCGGTTCGGGGTGCGGATCGAGGACATCGTGACCGTCACCCCGGCCGGCGGCCGACGCTTCAACAACACCCCGCACGAGCTGGGCATCGTGGCCTGACCCGCGCCCGACCGTGCGTCGAACCACCTGTCGAACCACCAGTCGAATTCACCTGTCGAACCGGGTGTCGACCGGATCGGACGTTCTTACGATCCAGTCATATTTCACCCAGAGTCCTCCAAGTTTGGGTTGCTAGTTTCGGTGCGCATGACCAAGACCCTCCCCCCGGCCCCGCACGACGCGCGGGCCGGGCAGCCACGCCCGGTGCCTCCGCCCCGCCCACGCGTGACGGGCTGGTCGAGACTCCGGTGGCTGGCCTGGCCGCTCTACCTGACGTGCCTCCTCTGGTTCCTGCGCACCGAGGGCATCCCCGCGGCCAACGACGTGCTGTTCCTCTGGCTCATCGCCGCCCTGCTGACCGCCGCCGTGCACAGCGGGCACGGCCCCCGCGGCTTCCTCCTGGTCCTGCGTGACTGGGTCCCGGTGATGGCCGTGGTGTGGGCGTACTCACTGCTGCGCGGCTACGGCGCCCACACCCCGTGGGCCCCGCACTGGCTGCCGCAGCTGCGCTTCGACGAGGTGCTCGGCTTCGGCGAGACCTGGACCGTCCGGCTCCAGCACGCGCTCTACACCGCCGGCTCACCGCATTGGTACGACTACGCCGCGGTGACCGTCTACCTCTCGCACTTCTTCGTGGTCTTCCTGCTGCTCGCGGTGCTCTGGCGACGCGCGCACCACCGCTTCCGGCAGTTGCTCGCCGCCTACCTGACGCTCACCTTCGCCGGCTTCGCCACCTACCTCCTCTACCCGGCCGACCCGCCGTGGCTGGTCTCCCAGGAGGGCAACCTGCCGCACCTGTCCCGGGTGGTCTGGGAAGTGATCTCGGTGAGCGGGCTGCCGCAGGCCGACTCGCTGCTGGAGAACGGCAGTCAGTTCGCCAACGACGTCGCCGCGATGCCCTCGCTGCACTCCGCCTACCCGGCGATGCTGCTGTTCTTCTTCTGGCCCACCGCCAACCGCTGGCTGCGGGCCGTACTGGTCGCCTACCCGCTCGCGATGACCTTCACCCTGGTCTACGGCGCGGAGCACTTCATCATCGACGTCTTCGTCGGCTGGGCCTACGCGGCCGTGGTGGTGTTCGGCCTGCGCCGGCTGCGCAACCGCCGGGCGGCCGTCGCGACTTCGGGGCCGGCCCCGGCCCCGGGCCCGGTGGAGGACACGGCCGAGCGCGCGGCCGAGCTCACCGCCGAGGACGCGGCCAAGGAGATCGCCAGGGACACCGCCAAGCGCGCGGCGAAGGAGGCGAAGGACGCGGCGAAGGAGGCGGCCAAGGGCACGGCAGACTTGGCCGGGTGAATCCGAGCGCACCGATGAAGCCCACCGCCGAGCAGCTGCTGGCCGCCAAGGACACCACCATCCCGGACGTCTCCGGTCCCGGGCTGCGGGTGCTGTTCTGCGGCATCAACCCGGGCCTGTGGTCCGGCGCCACCGGCCACCACTTCGCCCGCCCGGGCAACCGCTTCTGGCCGGCCCTGCACCGCTCCGGTTTCACCGGGCGCCAGTACCGCCCGGACGAGCAGCGGGAGTTGCTCGCACTCGGCCTGGGCATCACCAACGTCGCCCCGCGCACCACGGCCAAGGCGGACGAGCTGACCGCCGAGGAGCTGCGCGAGGGCGGCGCCGCGCTGCGCGCACGGGTGCTGCGGCTGCGCCCGCGCGCCCTGGCCGTGCTCGGCATCGGCGCCTACCGGACGGCCTTCGGGCAGCGCCGGGCCACGCTGGGGCGGCAACCGGAGGGCATCGGCGGCACCGAGGTGTGGGTGCTGCCGAACCCCAGCGGCCTCAACGCCCACTACACCCTGGACGGGCTGGCCGAGGAGTTCCGCAAGCTCCGGGAGGCGGTCGAGGACCGGCCCGTCGAGGGCCCTGCCGTCGGGAACCGGTCCGTCGAGGCCTGAGCCCGCGGGGCCTGAGCCCGCGCGGTCCGGGCCCGTGGGGTCCGGGCCTACGGGGCTCGGGCCTACGGGGCTCGGGCCGTCGCGGTCCGGCCGGTCGGGGGCCGGGCCGCCGACAGCCCGGCCGGCAGCGGCAGTTCGCGCAGCTCGCGGATCAGCGCCCGGACGGCGGCCGTCCCGGCCAGCTCGGGCGTGGTGACGTACCCGACCGAGCGGCTGGGCGGCCGCGGCCCGAGGTCGGTGACGGCGAGGCCGGCCGGGGCGCCGAGCAGGGCGGTCCGGGGCATGATCGCCATGCCGAGGCCCTGGGCGACCAGCGAGAGGGCCACCGTGTCGTCCTCCACATCCACGGTCGCGGGCGGGATCCAGTCCTGCCGCTGCCACCAGTCCCGGGTGTACGAGCCGCAGTTCTCGTCCCAGTCGACCAGCGGGAGCTCGCGCGGCGCCGGGTGGCCGTGCGGGTGCGCGAGCGCGTACGACTCCTCGTACAGCCGCATCGCGACCAGGCCCGGGGCGGGTGGTGGGCCGCCCGCGTCGAGCGTCGCCAGCCCGAGGTCGGCGCGACCGTCGGCGACCTCCCCGGCGGTGCCGGGGCCGAGCTCCCGGACGATCCGGACGTGGGTGCCGAGCCCGGGGTGGCGCTCGGCGAGCCGGGCCAGGACGGGCGGCAACAGGTGGGCGGCGGCACTGCGGAAGGCGGCGATCCGCAGGGTGCCGGTCAGCGGCCCGTCCGCTCCCGCGCCGCGCACCTCGGGGCCCATCACGTCCAGCAGCCGCAGGATCCGTCGGGCGTACGCCACCGCTCGCGCGCCGCCCTCGGTGGGGCGCGCGCCGTGGCGCCCGCGGTCGAAGAGCACCGCGCCGAGCTTCCGCTCGCAGGCGCGGACGGCGTGCGAGACGGCGGACTGGGTACTGCCCAGGCGTGCGGCGGCCGCCGTGAAGCTCCGCTCCTCCTCGACGGCGACCAGGGTCCGCAGCTCGTGCGGGGCGAGATCGGTCATACGGCCGAACCTATCCCGCGATCCATCGATCCTGCTCATGGATGCCGCCGTTCCATCGACCGGCGCCCCTGCCCGGCGGCTCCCGCGCTTCCTACGGTGATCACGTCCGCCCGTCCTCTCCCGTCCGGAGCCCCCGATGTCCCGCTCCACCACCCGCGCCGTCCACCTGGTCTCCCGCCCCGACGGGGCGCCGACCGCCGCGGACTTCGCCTTCGTCGAGGAGACCGTCCCGGCCCTCGCGGCGGGCGAGGCCCTGGTCGAGAACCTCTACCAGTCCGTCGACCCGTACATGCGCGAGGAGATGGAGGAGGGCGGCTGGGAGCTGCACGCCCCGCTGGAGGGCCGCGCCCTCGGCCGGGTGGTGGAGTCCCGGGCCGACGCCCTGCCGGTCGGGACACTGGTCCAGCACCGCCAGGCCTGGCGCGCCCACGCGGTGGTCACCGCCGAGCGGGCGAGCCTGCTGCCCGATCTCGCCGGCGTCCCGCTCAGCTCCCACCTGTCGGTGCTCGGCGGCACCGGCCTGTCCGCCTGGGTCGCGCTGACCAGGATCGCCCGGCTCCAGCCCCGCGAGACGCTCTTCGTCTCGGCGGCCGCCGGCGGCGTCGGCACCGCCGCCGGGCAGCTCGCCCGGCTGCTCGGCGCCGGACGGATCGTCGGCAGCACCGGCTCCGCGGCCAAGGCCGCCCGCCTCACCGAGCGGCTCGGCTTCGACGCCGCTTTCGACTACCACGACGGCCCGATCGCGGACCGACTGCGCGAGGCCGCCCCCGAGGGGCTGCACGCCTACCTGGACAACGTCGGCGGCGACCACCTGGAGGCCGCCATCGGCGCCCTGCGCGAGCGCGGCCGGATCGCCTGGTGCGGCGCGGTCGCCCAGTACAACCGGCTCGGGAACCCGCCGGCCGCCCCGCGCAACCTGTTCGACGTGGTCGGGAAGAGCCTGCGACTGGAGGGCTTCCTGGTCCGCGACCACCTCGACGCCCGGCCGGAGCTGTACGACTTCCTGGTCCCGCACCTGCGCTCGGGCGCCGTCGTCCCGGACGAGACCGTCGTGGACGGCTTCGACCGGGTGGTGGACGCCTTCCTCGGCATGCTGCGCGGCGCCAACACCGGCAAGATGCTGGTCCGGATCACCCACTGACCCGGCGCCGACCGGCCCGGCCCCCGACCGGCCCGCCGCGCCCCGCCGGGCAGCCCTCACCCGGGCGGGACACAGTCCGGCAGCCCCCGCCCGGGAAGGAGTCACTCCGGCAGGACGGCCAGGTCGAGCGCGGCCAGCCGGACCGGGTCCGCCACCACCTCGTAGCCGGCCACCCGGCCGTCCGCGACCGCCACCCGCAGCACCAGCCGCAGCCGCCCGTCCGGGGCGATCAGGATGCCGGGCGCCCCGTCCACCAGGGCCACCGCGCCGTAGCGGGCCCGGCGGCCGAAGACCGTGGTCTCCCGGGCGACGGCCCGCGCGCCCCGGGCCACCGGGTCGCGGCCGGGCCCCAGCGCCGCCGGATCGGCCCGGCGCACCACGTCGGGAGCCAGCACGGCCAGCAGGTCGGCCAGGTCCCCGCCCCGGGCGGCGGCCAGGAAGGCCTCCACCACCCGCC
The DNA here is from genome assembly GCF_053612025.1 of Kitasatospora sp. NPDC054768. Classification (NCBI taxonomy): domain Bacteria; kingdom Bacillati; phylum Actinomycetota; class Actinomycetes; order Kitasatosporales; family Streptomycetaceae; genus Kitasatospora; species Kitasatospora sp. NPDC054768. Next base: position 14,837 of record NZ_JBSHBN010000058.1, on the reverse strand, counting down.
GGTGCCCGGCCAGTGGCTCCGGGGGCAGCGCGGCCGTCCCGCGGACCCGCTGCCGGGCCCGGCTGGCCAGCTTCTTGGCGGCCACCGGGGTCCGTCCGAGGATCGGCCCGATCCGGTCGAAGGGCACCGCGAAGCCGTCGTGCAGCACGAAGGCGACCCGCTCGGCCGGGCCAAGCCGGTCCAGCACCACGAGCAGCGCCCGGCCCACCGACTCGACCAGCAGCGCCTCCCGCTCCGGCTCCGGGCCGCCGCCCGAGCCGTCCGGCAGCGCCTCGTCGGTCGGCTCCTCGCGGCGCGCGGCACGGGCCCGCAGCAGGTCCAGGCAGATCCGGGAGACCACCGTGGTCAGCCAGCCGGGCAGGTTGCCGATCTCCGCCGGATCGGTGCGGACCAGCCGCAGCCAGGCCTCCTGCACGGCGTCCTCGGCCTCGCCGGTCGAGCCGAGCATCCGCTGGGCGATCGCCCGCAGCCGGCCGCGCTCGGCCTCGAAGCGCTCGGCCTCGAAGCGCTCGGCGTCCGAGCACACGGCGTCCACGCGCACGGCGTTCGAGCGTTCGGCCTCGAAGCGTTCGGCCTCCGGGCGTCCCGCCCCCGAGGCCGCTCCCCCGCTCCGCGCCCGCCCGTCCGCCGCCCCCGGCATCGCGTTCCGGTCCATCGGTCACCTTTCCTCGGCGCGGCTCGTCACCGCTATGACGATCCGTCCCCCTCCGAGGTGACCAGGAGACCGCCATGACCTCCACCACGCTGCTCCACCTGGATTCGAGCATCAGCCCGTCCGGTTCGGTGAGCCACGCCCTGACCGCCCGCTTCGCCGACGCCTGGCGCGTCCGCCACGGCGCCCGCGTCCAGCACCGGCACCGCGACCTCGCCGCCGACCCGGTGCCCCCGGTGCGCGCCGCCTACGACGCCCTCGGCCGCCGCACCGAGCGCAAGGGGGTGCTCCCGCTGGACGACATCGGCCGCCTCGCCGAGGGGCCGGACGAGGCGCGGGAGTGGGCGCTCAGCCGCCCGCTGATCGAGGAATTGCGGGCCGCCGACGTCCTGCTGGTCGGCAGCCCGATGTACAACTACACCGTCTCGGCCGGCCTCACGTCGTGGATCGACCGGGTCACCTTCCCCGGCGTCCACCACGATCCGGAGACCGGCGAGCCGCTGCTGCGCGACACCCGCGTGGTGGTCGTCGCGGTCCGCGGCGGCGGCTACGGGCCGGGCACGCCGCGTGCCCACTGCGACTTCCAGGTTCCGTACCTGCGGGCGTACTTCGACCGGATCGGGGTCGCGGCGGAGCACCTGCACGTGGTCACCGCCGAGCTCACCCGGGCCGCGGACATCCCGGCGCTGAACGCCTTCCAGCCGCTCGCCGCCGAATCCCTGGCGGCGGCCGAGGCCGCCGTCGACGAGCTGGCCGCGACGCTCTAGGGTCCGCCGGCCGCAGCGGGGGGACGCTCCGGAGCCCCGCCGGCTACAGCGGGGTGACGGCCTTGAGCACCACCAGCAGGGCCACGGCGGCGTTGAGCGCGCACAGCGCCGACGCCGCCGTACCGATCGCCGCGACCATCGCCGCCAGGCCCGCCGGGGTCTTCGCCGGCGGCCAGTTGCGGGAGGTCGGCACCGGGCCGAGCAGCGCGGCGACCCGGCGCGGCACCGGGCCGGCCGCCGCGGCCGGGGCGGCGAAGGCCGCGAAGCCGGGGGCCGGGGCGGCGTGCGAGACCAGGGCCGCCCGGGCCACCGCCCGCGCGGTGATCCGGCGGTCCCCCACGGCCTGCGCCGAGTCCTCGTCCGCCCACCGCTCCGCGCTGTACGCCACCGCGTCCTGCAGCGGCCGCAGGAACGGGTTGACGCAGGCGGCGAGCTGGGTGGTCAGCAGGTACCGGTGGTGGCGGTGGCGCAGGTGCGCCCGCTCGTGGGCGAGCAGCGCCTCGCGCTCGTCGGCGGCCAGGCCGGCCAGCATCCCGGTGGAGACCACGACCCGGCCGGGCGATCCGGGCAGCGCGTAGGCGTACGGGCTCCGGTCCGGCAGCACCGCGAGGTCGCCGGCCGGTCCCGGCCCGACGGGCAGCCCGCTCAGCGCCCGGCGGGCCCGGGCCCGCACCCGCAGGTGCCGCACGACCGTCCGGGCGCAGGCGAGGACCACCAGGGCCAGCAGCCACATCGCGGCCGTGCCGACCGTCTCGTGGTACGGCAGCGCGGCCCGCACCTCCGGGTCGGACCAGCTGTCCGGCAGCGGGTTGCCGGGGATCTGCGCGGTGCCCACCACGCCGATCAGCCCGAGGCAGAGCGCGCTGCACACCGCCATCACCGCGCTGATCACGGTCATCAGCCGGGCCGCGCCGCGCGGGTGCAGGTGCTGTTCGGTCAGGCGCGCGATCGGGACCGCGGTGAGCGGCAGGACGAGCGGGAGGAAGACGAAGAGGCCCACGGGTCAGCTCTCACGGTCGGGCACTGCCGGATCGGCGGACGCGGCGTCCAGCAGCGCCCGGAGCAGTTCCTCGTCGTGCGGCAGCAGCGCGCTGACGAAGCTGGCCAGGACGGCGTCCCGGTCCGCCTCCCCGTCGAGCATCCGGCGCATCCGCAGCGCGGCCAGCCCGGCGGCGTCCGAGGAGGCCTGCCACAGGTAGGAACGGCCGGAGCGGGTCCTGGTCACGGCGCTCTTGGCGTGCAGCCGGGACAGGATGGTCATGACCGTGGTGTAGGCCAGGTCGCCCTCCAGGCGTTCCTGGACCCATCCCGCGGCGGCCGGGCCGGGCGCCTGCTGGAGCACCGCGAGCACCTGCGCCTCCAGCTCGCCCTGGCCGCGGCGCCGGGCCGGCGCGTCCCCGGCCGCCGGGGCGTGCCTCTCGTCTGCCATGACGGCCCACTCCCTCCGGATGCCTCGCCCGGACCGACGGGCACGGGTTCATCCTAACGAGCAAGGGGCCGCGCCGAACCGGTCGGATCGGGGGTTCGGGAACGTACGGCGCAGCCCTGCGGCGCCCGCGGGTCAGGTCCGGGCCCGCTGGGTCACCGCGATGCAGACCAGCACCACCACCGCGGTGACGGGCGCCGCGGCCGGCAGCCGCTCGCCGAGCAGCAGCACCGACCAGACCAGTGTCAGCAGCGGCTGCGCGAGCTGGAGCTGGCTGGCCCTCGGCACCCCGATCGCGGCCATCCCCCGGTACCAGAGCACGAACCCGCCGAGCTGCGAGACCGCCGCCGTGTAGGCCAGCCCGACCAGGGCCTGCGCCCCGAACCGCACCGGCTCGGTGCCCAGCCCGAGCGCCGCGGTCAGCAGCGTCGCGGGCAGGGCGGCCACCACCGCCCAGGCGATCACCTGGGCGCCCGGCAGGTCCCGGGAGAGCCGCCCGCCCTCGGCGTACCCGGCGGCGCAGAGCAGTACCGCCGCGAACAGGTAGAGGTCGGCGACGGTCGGCCGGCCGTGGCTCTGCACCAGGGTGAAGGCGAGCACGGCGGCGGCCCCGGCGAGCGCCGCCGCCCAGAACGCCCCGGACGGCCGGCGACCGGTGCGCAGCGCCGCGACCGTCGCCGTGGCCAGCGGCAGCACGCCGATGACCACCGCCGAGTGGGCGGTCGAGGAGGTGCGCAGGGCGAGCGTGGTCAGCAGCGGGAAGCCGAGGACGCAGCCGCCGGAGACCACCAGCAGTCCGGGCCAGTGCCGCCGCTGCGGCAGCGGGGCGCGGACGGCCGCCAGGTGGAGGACGGCCAGCAGACCGGCGAGGGCGCCGCGCAGGCCGGTCGCGGACCACGGGCCGAAGCCGGTCAGGGACCACGCGGTCGCCGGGAAGGAGAGCGAGAAGGAGGCCACGGCGAGGGCCGCGAGGGCGGTGCCGGAAGCGGGGGCCTGGCGAGGTGCTACCGCCCGAAGCCGGGTAGCGCTATCTTGTGCCGTCATGAACGAGCGTAGCAGTGTGACCGAACTCGCCGACATCCTGCGGCGGGAGGTCGAGCGCTACCCGGAGGGACGGAAGCTGCCCTCCAGTCGGGCGCTGGTGGAACGTCACCAGGTCAGCCCGGTGACGGTCTCCCGGGCCATCGCGGTGCTGGTGGCCGAGGGGCTGGTGGTCTCCCGGCCCGGCGCCGGGGTGTTCCGGGCGGCGGCCTTCGCCGCGGCCCCGGCCGTCCCCGCCGCACCGTCCGGCCGCACCGGCGACCTCTCCTGGCAGCAGATCGCGCTCAGCGCCGACTCCGGCCCGCGCGACCTGCTCGCCGCCCCCGTGTTCGCCACCCTCCGGGTGCCCCCGCCCGACGTCGTCGACCTCAACAGCGGCTACCCGCACGCCTCGCTGCTGCCCGAGCGGCTGCTCGCCGCCGCGCTCGCCCGGGCCGGCCGGCGGCCGGGCGCCTGGGACCGCCCGCCCACCGACGGCCTCACCGAACTGCGCGGCTGGTTCGCCCGGGACATCGGCGGCCACGGCGGGCCGATCGGCGTCGGGGACGTCCTGATCACCTCCGGCGGGCAGAGCGGGCTGACCGTCGCCATGCGGGCGCTCGCCGCGCCCGGCTCGCCGGTGCTGGTGGAGTCGCCGACGTACGCGGGCATCCTGGCGGTCGTCCGGGCGGCCGGGCTGCGGCCCGTCCCGGTCCCGGTCGACGCCGACGGCCTGCGCACCGACCTGCTGGCGGACGCCTTCGCGGCCACCCGGGCACGGGTCCTCGTCTGCCAGCCGCTGTTCCAGAACCCCACCGGGGCGGTGCTGTCGCCCGAACGGCGGGAGGAGGTGCTGCGGATCGCCCGGGCCGCCGGGGCCTTCGTGGTCGAGGACGACTTCGCCCGGCTGCTGGTCCACGCGGACGCCCCCGCGCTGCCGCGCCCGCTCGCCGCCGACGACCGGGACGGGGTCGTGGTGCACCTGCGCTCGCTGACCAAGGCGGCCTCCCCCAACCTGCGGGTCGGCGCCCTCACCGCGCGCGGACCGGCGCTGGCCCGACTGCGGGCCACCCAGGTGGTGGACAGCTTCTTCGTGCCCCGGCCGCTCCAGGAGGCCACCCTGGAACTGGTCGCCGACCCCGCCTGGGCCCGTCACCTGCGCACTCTCGGCGCCGAACTGCGCGACCGCCGCACCGCCGCCGTCGCCGCCCTGCACCGCGAGCTGCCCGGCGTCCTCGGCACCCACCGCCCCGGCGGCTACCACCTGTGGCTGCGCTTCCCGGACGGCGTCGACGACACCGCCCTCGCCGCGGCCGCGCTGCGCGCCGGCGTCCAGGTCTCCCCCGGCCGCCCCTACCACCCCGCCGAACCCCCGGCCCCCCACCTGCGCCTCAGCTACGCCGCGGCCGAGAGCCCCGCCCAGGTCGCCGAGGGCGTCCACCGCCTGCGGCTCGCGTACGAGGAGGAGACGGGCTGACCCCGGACGGCGGCGCGCTACCGCCCGTGGCCCGCCATCCGCTCCAGGCGGGCGACCCGCTCGGCCATCGGCGGGTGGGTGGAGAAGAGCCTCGCGCCGGCCTCGCCGGGACGGAAGGGGCTGGCGATCATCATGTGGCTCGCGGTCTGGAGCTGCGGCTCGGGCGGGAGCGGCAGCCGGCGGGTGCCGGCGTCCAGCTTCCGCAGGGCGCTCGCGAGGGCGAGCGGGTCGCCGGTGATCCGGGCGCCGTCGGCGTCGGCCTGGTACTCGCGGGAGCGGCTGACCGCCATCTGGATCAGTCCGGCCGCGAGCGGGCCGAGGATCATGATGGCGAGCATCCCGAACAGCCCCGGGCCGTCGTCGTCCTCGCTGCGCCCGAACGGGATCAGCCACGCGAAGTTCACCAGGAACATCACCACCGAGGCGAGCGCCCCGGCCACCGAGGAGATCAGGATGTCCCGGTTGTAGACGTGGCTCAGCTCGTGCCCGAGCACGCCCCGCAGCTCGCGTTCGTCCAGGATCCGCAGGATGCCCTCGGTGCAGCAGACCGCCGCGTTGCGCGGGTTGCGGCCGGTGGCGAAGGCGTTGGGCGCGGGGGTCGGGGAGATGTAGAGGCGGGGCATCGGCTGGCGGGCGGCGGTGGAGAGCTCGCGGACGATCCGGTACAGCTGGGGCGCCTCGAACTCGCTGACCGGCCGGGCCCGCATGGCCCGCAGCGCGAGCTTGTCGCTGTTCCAGTACGCGTAGGCGTTGGTCCCGAGGGCGACCAGCAGGGCGATCACGAAGCCGGTGCGACCGAAGAGGCTTCCGATCACCAGGATCAGCGCCGAGAGGCCGCCGAGCAGGACGGCGGTCCTCAGTCCGTTGTGCCGGCTGTGCACGTCAGGCCCTCCAGTGGTGCGGTGGGGAAGCCCTTTCTGCCTCGTCCCTCGTGCCCGGTCAACGGGCGGGGCCGAGGGCCTTGTTCCCTTGTGACCCGACACGGTGACCGACGCGACACCGCAGCGCCGTACCACCGGCGCGGCCGCGACGGCCCCGGGCCGCACCACCGGCACCGCCGTGACAGCCCCGGACCGCACCCCCGGCGCGGTCCGGCGCCCGCTCAGAACAGCGAGCCGCCCGCCACCTGGAGGACCAGCTGCGGCGCCACCGAGAGGACCACGGCGGCCGAGGCGGTGAGCCCCAGCGTCGCGGTGAGGCCCACCGGCAGACGGCGCCCGGCGGCGGCCTCCCCGAGGGGCTCGTCCCCCGGGGCGAACAGCCGGGCCGTCCACAGCAGGTAGTAGTACAGGGCGATGACCACGTTGACGGCCATCACCACGGCGAGCCAGCCCAGCCCGGCGTCGACCGCCGCGCGGAACACCACGACCTTGCCGAACAGGCCGATCACGCCCGGCGGCAGCCCGGCCAGGCAGAGCAGGAAGAAGGCGAGCGCCAGCGCCGTCCAGCGGTTGCGGGCGAACAGGCCGCGGAACTCGTCCACGCTGGTCCCGGGCCGGCGGCCGACGGAGGCGACCACCCCGAAGGCGCCGAGGTTCACCACGCCGTAGATCAGCGCGTACGCGGCGGTGGCACCGAGCGGGTCGGCGCCGGTGGGCGCGTAGCCGGCCGCGGCGAGCGGCACCAGCAGGTACCCGGCCTGGCCGACCGAGGACCAGGCGAGCAGCCGCACCGCGCTGTACCGGGTGTCGAAGCGCTGGCGCAGCGCGCCGACGTTGCCGGCGGTCATGGTGACGGCGGCCAGCACCGCGAGCACCAGGCCCCAGGTGTGGGCGTACGGGCGGAAGGCGACGGTGGTGGCCAGCGCCAGCCCGGACAGGCCGGCCGCCTTGCCGACCACCGAGAGGTAGCCGGCCACCGGCAGCGGCGCGCCGGTGTAGGTGTCGGGCACCCAGAAGTGGAACGGGACGGCGGCGACCTTGAAGGCGAAGCCGACCAGGGTCAGCACCGCGCCCGCCTCGGCCAGCGGCTTGAGCTGCCCGGGCGCGTGCTCCAGGCCCTGGGCGACGGCGCCGAGGTGCAGGCTGCCGCTCGCCGCGTAGACGAAGCCGACGCCGAGCAGCATCACGGCGGTCGCGGTCACCGAGGAGACGAAGAACTTGAAGGCGGCCTCGGCGCCCCGGCCGTCCCGGCGCAGCGCGACCAGGGCGAAGGCGGGCAGCGAGGCGACCTCCAGGGCGATCACCATGGTGGCGAGGTCGCGGGAGGCGGGCAGCAGCGCGGCGCCGGTGGCGCTGGAGAGCAGCAGGAACCAGTACTCGCCGCGCGGCAGCCGCTCGTCCTCCACCGTGTGCGCCGACAGCAGCGCCGCGATCAGCGCGCCGCCGAGGGCGAGCAGCTGGAACACCAGGGCGAAGTGGTCGGCGACGTACGAGCAGCCGCCGTTGTCGGACCCCCCTGCTACGTTCTGCACACAGAAGGTCGCTCGGGGTGATCCGCCGGTGAGGGGGAGGAGTGCGATGAGGGCGAGGGCGAGTCCGGCCGCGGTGAGGCGGCCGAGCCACTTCTTGTGCCGCTCGGGCAGGAACAGGTCCGTGAGCAGCACGGCGAGGGCGGCCACGGCGGCGATCAGCGGCGGTGCGATCGCCACCCAGTCCACGGACTGGATCAGGCTGCCCGGGTTGGCTACGGCGAGGGAGGTCACAGTGTGCTGCCCCGTGGAGTGAGGTCCGAGTGCGGCGGTCTGGGCTGCGAGCACGGTCAGCCACCCCCGAGGAGGTGCTTGACGGCGGGATCGGAGAGGCCGAGCAGCAGCGCGGGCCAGAGGCCGGCGAGCAGCGTCAGCGCGGCCAGCGGCGTCCAGCTGACGGCCTCGTACGGGCGCAGGTCGGCGAGCTCGGCCACCGGTGCGGGCTGCTCGGGGTCCCCCATGCAGACGCGCTTGACCACGATCAGGAGGTACGCGGCGGTGAGGAGGGTGCCGAGGCCGGCCAGGACCATGTAGGTGACGAACGCGGGGCGCGACAGGCCGTCGGCCGGGTCGAACGCGCCGAACATGGCGAGCAGCTCGCCCCAGAAGCCGGCCAGGCCGGGCAGGCCGAGGCTGGCGACGGCGGCGAAGGCGAGCAGCACGCCCAGTCGCGGGGCCCGGCCGTACAGGGCGGCGCCGGTGGCCCCGGCGAGGGTGTCGAGGTCGGCCGTGCCGTAGCGGTCCTTGAGCGCGCCGACGACGAAGAACAGCAGACCGGTGATCAGACCGTGGGCGATGTTGGCGAACAGCGCGCCGTTGACGCCCACCGGGGTGAGGGAGGCGATGCCGAGCAGCACGAAGCCCATGTGGCCGACGGAGGAGTACGCGATCAGGCGCTTGAGGTCGCCCTTGGCGCCGGGGCGGGAAAGCGCCAGGCAGGCCAGGGAACCGTAGACGATGCCGACGGCCGCGAAGGCGCCCAGGTAGGGGGCCAGCGTGGTGGCGCCGTCCGGCACGACCGGGAGGAGGACGCGGACCAGGCCGTAGGTGCCCATCTTCAGCAGCACGCCGGCGAGCAGCACCGAGCCCACCGTCGGGGCGGCGGTGTGGGCGTCCGGGAGCCAGCTGTGCAGCGGCCAGGCCGGGGCCTTGACCGCGAGCCCGACCAGGATCGCCAGCGCGGCGACCACCTGGGTGGTGTGGCTCAGGCCGCTGCCGTGCGCGGCGGCCAGGGCCTGCATGTCGAAGGTGCCGGCCTTGCTGCCGATCAGCAGGAAGCCGAGCAGCATCACGGCCGAGCCCAGCAGCGTGTAGAGGATGAACCGGTTGGCGGCCGGCACCTTCGCGCCGCTCCCCCAGCGGGCGATCAGGAAGTACATCGGGATCAGCACGATCTCGAAGGCCAGGAAGAAGAGCAGGAGGTCCAGCACCGCGAAGGTGGCGAGCATGCCGACTTCGAGCAGGAGGAACAGCCCGACGAAGGCCTGCGCCGACGGACGAGGCTCATCAGGGGCTGCGCCCCGGGCGTCCCCGCCCGGCAGCCGCTTCTCCGAGTAGAGCGCGCAGAGGAAGGTGAGCAGCGCGGTCAGCACGATCAGCGGCAGCGAGACGCCGTCCACCCCGAGGTGGAGGCGCACGTGCAGGGCCGGGATCCAGGACACGTCGGTGGTGGCCTGCATCCGGGCGGGCTCGTCCTGGTCGAAGCCGGCCGCGAGGGCGACGGTGAGCAGGAACACCGCGCCGGTGACGACGGTGTTCAGCCGCAGTGCCCGCCGGCCGGCCACGGCCCGGTCCGGCCCGAACACCGGCGCCAGGGTGAGTGCGGCGCCGAGCAGCGGCAGCACCAGGAGGGCGATGAGGACTGCGTTCATCGGGGGCTCCCAGCAGCGGTCGAGGGGACGGAGGTGGAGAACAGCAGCACCGGCTACACCGCCACCAGGACGGCCAGCAGGACGACGGCGGCCAGCAGGGCGCTGAGGTAGGTCTGCGCGTTTCCGGTCTGCGCGAGCCGGACGGCCCGGCCGAGCAGGTTGGCGCCGATGCCGCTGCCCTGCACGTAGCCCTCGACGACCTCGCGGTCGAGGAATCGGACCAGCTTGGCGGCGGCGACCACCGGGCGGACGAACAGCGCCCGGTACAGCCGGTCGACGCCGAAGCCGTGCCGGGCCGGGCCGAACAGCGGGCCGAGCAGGGTGCGCCCGGGGTCGGCGACGATCACCTCGGTGGCCGGGGCTCCGCCCTGCTCGGGCACCCGGCCGGCCGGTGCCGGGCGGCCGGTGCCCAGCCGGGCGGCCGCCGAGCGCCAGGCGCCGTACGCGGCGAGCGCGCCGACCACGGCGAGCCCGGTGCCGGTGACGGCGGTGACGGCGGAGGGCCGCAGCGAGCCGCCGTCCAGGAGCGCGGGCAGCCAGTCCGAGCGCAGGCCGACGATGCCGAAGCCCATGGTCGGCACGGCCAGCACCCACAGCGGCCAGCGCATCGCGGGCGGCTCGGCCGTGGCCGGGTCGGCCTCGTCGAGCTCGGGCGAGTACGGCGCGCCGGCCTCGTGGTCGGCCACGACGGTGCCCCGGTCGGCGGCGGGCAGCACCTGCGGTGCGGCCGCGGCGGCACCGGCCGGGCTGTGGAACGCGACCAGGAACAGCCGGGCCGCGTACGCGGCGGTGAGCAGCGCGGTGAGTCCGGCGGAGATCAGCACGATCCACCCGGCCGCCTGCGGCACCGCCGAGGCCGGGCCGAGGCCGTTGGTCAGCGCCTCGCCGTTGGCGGCGTGCTCGGCGGCGGTGAGCACCGCCTCCTTGCTGAAGAAGCCGGAGAACGGCGGCAGCCCGATCAGGGCGGCGAGCGCGATGCCCGTCGTCCAGTAGGCGTCGGGGACGCGTTTGCGCAGCCCGGGGATGCGGGACATCGCGGAGATCGAGTTGGTGTGCGCGGCGTGGATCACCACACCGGCGGCCAGGAACAGCAGTGCCTTGAACGCGCCGTGGGTGACCAGGTGGAAGACCGAGGCCTCGCGGTCACCGGAGGCCAGCGCGCCGGCCATGTAGCCGAGCTGGCCGACGGTGGAGTAGGCGAGCACCCGTTTGAGGTCGTCCTGGGCGAGCGCGCAGAGCGCCGAGCCGATCATCGTCACGGCGGCCATCACCGCGAGCACGACCAGCGCCGCGCCCGACAGCAGGAAGACCGGCAGCAGCCGGGCGACCAGGTAGATGCCGGCCGCGACCATGGTGGCGGCGTGGATCAGCGCGGAGACCGGGGTCGGGCCGGCCATCGCGTCCGGGAGCCAGGTGTGCAGCGGGAACTGCGCGCTCTTGCCGGCCACACCGGCGAGCAGCAGCAGGGCGGTCAGCGTCGGGTGCCCGAGCCGGCCCTCCGACGCGGCCGCCAGCACGTCCGGGATGCGGAAGCTGCCGGCGTCCGCGCCGAGCAGGAAGATCCCGAACAGGAACGGCACGTCACCGAGCTTGGTGACCAGGAAGGCCTTCAGCGAGGCCGAGCGGGCGTCCGCCGTCTCCCAGTGGTGGCCGATCAGGAAGTACGAGCACAGGCCCATGACCTCCCAGCCGACCAGCAGCACGATCAGGTCGCCCGAGTAGACCACCAGGAACATCGCCGCGGTGAACAGCGAGACCAGCGCCGCGTAGGACGGGTAGCGCGGGTCCTCCTTGAGGTACGCGGTCGAGTAGACCTGGACGCAGGTGGCGACCAGTCCGACCAGCACCGAGATCAGCGAGCTGAAGCCGTCCAGGTGGAGGGCGAGGGCGATGTCCGGGCCGCCGGTCGGGGTGAGCCGGGTGGCGGCGTCCAGGGTCTGGCCGGTGCCCAGCTGGAGGGCGACCACCAGGGCGAGCACCGCCGAGACGGCGACCGGGACGACGGCCAGCGGCCGGGCCAGCCCGGGCGCCTTCCGGCCGACGGCCAGGGTCGCGGCGGCGCCGAGCGCGGGCAGCGCCGGGACGAGTACGGGAAGGGCGAGGTTCATGCGGTGGCCCGGCCCTTCAGTGCCTCGGCTCCGACCGGCGCCCCGGTGTCGACCGGTGTCTCGGCGTCGACCGGCGTCTCCTCGACGGCGAACGCCTCGGCCGGGTCGCCGAGCGCGGTGGCCCGGTCGATGTCCGCGGTGCCCCGGGCCCGGAACAGCAGCAGGACGATGGCGAGCCCCAGTCCGATCTCGGCGGCGGCGACGGTGATGGTGAACAGGGTGAGCGCCTGCCCGGCGTGCAGCGAGTCGCGCAGCCAGGCGTCGAAGGCGACCAGGTTGAGGTTGACGGCGTTGAGCATCAGCTCGACGGACATCAGCACCAGGACGGCGTTGCGCCGGGCGAGCACGCCGTACACGCCGACGCTGAACAGCAGCGCGGCGAGGACGGCGGGGTAGGCGAGGTGCATCAGCCCTCCTGCTCAGAGGTTGACTGCTCGGAGGTCGACTGCTCGGAGGTCGCCGGAGCCGGCTTCGGCGCGGTCGCGGCGACCGTCCGGTTGGACCCGACCGGCCGCCCGGCGCGCAGCCGGCCCGCCCGGGGCGCCGGCACCCGCCGCTTGGAGCCGCGCGACAGCACGATCGCGCCGACCAGTGCCGCCAGCAGCAGCACGGACAGCGCCTCGAAGGGCAGCACCCAGTGCCGGAACAGGCTGGCCCCGGTGACGGCGGCCGAGCCGCCGCCCTGGCCGAGGTCGATCCAGGAGGTCCGGAAGGCGTCGACGACCAGCGTGACCAGGGTCCCGGCCGCGGCCAGCGCCACGACCAGGGCCACCCAGCGGTTCTTGGAGTCGGCGTCCGGCGAGCGCCCGATCGGCGCCTTGGTGAGCATCAGCCCGAACAGCACCAGGACGACCACCGAGCCGAGGTAGATCAGCACCTGCACCCAGGCGATGAACTCGGCCGTGAGCAGCAGGAACTCCACCGCCAGCCCGCCGAGCGCGACCACCAGCCAGAGCGCGGCGTGCACCAGCTGCCTGGTGGTCACCGAGACCACGGCCGAGCCGAGCACGGCGATGCCGACCAGCAGGAAGACGATCTCCTGGCCGGTCGGGGACAGGAACGAACGGGCGGCCGGCTCCAGGGAGCCGGTCGCCGCGAGAAGCGTGGTGGCACCGGTCACGCGTCGTCACCCTTCTCGTCGGTGGCCGATTGCGCGGCCGCCGCGGCGGCCGCGGCCAGCTTGTCCGCCGCCTTGCGCGCGGTGGTGATCTCCTTGGGCTCCTCGGCCGCCGGGTCCAGCGCCGGCGGCGCGGGGACGGTCCACATCCACTCGCGGAGCTTGTCCCGCTCGTGGGTCAGCTCGTGGATGTCGGTCTCCGCGTACTCGAACTCCGGCGACCAGAACAGCGCGTCGAAGGGGCAGACCTCGATGCAGATCCCGCAGTACATGCAGAGCGAGAAGTCGATGGCGAAGCGGTCCAGCACGTTGCGGGTGCGGGCCCGGGCGTTCGGCTCGGCGGCCGGCAGCGTCTCCTTGTGGGAGTCGATGTAGATGCACCAGTCCGGGCACTCGCGCGCGCAGAGCATGCACACCGTGCAGTTCTCCTCCAGCAGCGCGATGACGCCGCGCGAGCGCGGCGGCAGCACCGGCTGCACGTCGGGGTACTGCGCGGTGACGCTCTTCCTCGTCATCGTCCGCAGCGTCACGGCCAGGCCCTTGGCGAGGCCGATACCGGGGAAGCTCATGAGATCGCCACCTTGATGATGCCGGTGAGGGCCAGCTGGACCAGCGCGAGCGGGATCAGCACCGTCCACGCGAAGCGCATCAGCTGGTCCTCGCGCAGACGCGGGTAGGTGACCCGCAGCCAGATGACCACGAAGGCCAGCGCGAAGGTCTTGAGGATCATCCAGAGCCAGCCGAGCTGGTCCGGCAGCGGTCCGTGCCAGCCGCCCAGGAAGAGCACCGCGGTCAGCGCGGACACCACCAGGATGCCCACGTACTCGGACAGCAGGAACAGGGCGAACCGCAGACCGGTGTACTCGGTGTACGCGCCGAAGATGATCTCCGAGTCGGCGATCGGCATGTCGAAGGGCGGGCGCTGGAGCTCGGCCAGACCGGCCGTGAAGAAGACGAACGCGCCGATGACCTGCCAGGGCAGCCAGTACCACTCCCAGGCGTCCACGATCCCGGGCAGCGACAGCGTGCCGGCGGCCATCGCCACCGAGGCCGCCGCCAGCACCATCGGCAGCTCGTACGACATCAGCTGCGCGGCCGTGCGCAGGCCTCCGAGCAGCGAGAACTTGTTCGCCGAGGCCCAGCCGGCCATCAGCTTGCCGATCACGCCGACGCCCATCACGGCCAGCACGAAGAACAGGCCCGCGTCGATCGCCTGGCCGACGAAGCCGTTCGGGCCGACCGGGATCGCCAGCAGCACGAAGAGGTGCGGCAGCAGCGAGACGGCGGGCGCCAGCTGGAAGATCCGGCGGTCCGCCCCGGCCGGGACGATGTCCTCCTTCTGCGCGAACTTCACGCCGTCCGCGACGAGCTGCGCCCAGCCGTGGAAGCCACCCGCGTACATCGGGCCGAGCCGGCCCTGCATGTGCGCCATGACCTTGTGCTCGGTCTGGCCGATGACCAGCGGGAAGACCAGGAAGACGACGAGGGTGGCGACGCAGCGCAGCACCGTGTCGAGCAGGTTCACGCGCCGTCTCCGTCCTGGTCGGCCGCTCCGGCCGAGGTCTCGTCCTTCTGCTCGCCCGAGGGCTTCTCGTCGTGGGCGGGCACCGGGTTGTGCCAGGGCGCGTCGGAGGACCGGGGCGCGTCGGAGGACCGGGGCCGTACGGGAGCCGCGGGCTCGGCCGTCGGTTCGCCGGCCGTCTGACTGGCCGACCCCTCGGACACCGACCGGGTCCGCCGCGGCCGGTCCGCCCGCACCGGCGGTGCGCCCTCGGCGGCGGGAGCGGCGGGAGCGGCGGGAGCGGCGGGAGCGGCGGGAGCGGCGGGAGCGGCGGGAGCCGCAGGAGCTTCGGGAGCCGCAGGAGCTTCGGGAGCCGCAGGAGCTTCGGGAGTGGCGGCGGCATCGGCGCCCGCCTGGCTCGCCGACCCCTCGGACACCGACCGGGTCCGCCGCGGCCGGTCCGCCCGCACCGGAGCGCCGCCCTCAGC